>PCSG01000169.1 GCA_002772195.1 Desulfobacterales bacterium CG23_combo_of_CG06-09_8_20_14_all_51_8
ATCCTTGACTGTATTGATCGTCTTGAGGAAAGATTTCCCGGTGTAAAAGGACATCTGATTGACCCGAAAGGGAACATATCCAATGTGTTAATTTTCCTTAACGGAGATAACCTTCGGATTCTTGATGGGCTTTCAACCACAGTTAAGGATGGAGACGAAATCAGTATTATTCCTCTTGCCGCCGGCGGATGAATTCTATCACTTAAAGTGAGGTGTTTATATCATGATACAGGATAACCCGGAATCAAAATTTATCTTTATATTCCATCCTAAAATTTTGATCGGTAAAAAATATACTGTTCGCAACGGGCAGGAAATGACCAACGGGGAAGTGCTTCAATATTGGGGCAAGTGGATTGTTTTAGGGGAAAAATCATGGCTGGACAAGGTGGCCATAAAGCTGGATCCTTTGGTGGAGAGCAAAGAAATCCCGGTTATCAAGTATGACAGAGAGCCGTCAGTTAATCTCGGCATTGATGAATGTGTGATGATGGTCTATTGCGATCGGCGCGACCGGGACAGAATTTGGCAGATTCTGAGCCGATTCGGAGTGAAACTCAAAGCCTGGGTAACTGAAAAAGAGACGATGGAAATGTGGCTTCCGGGGGGGCTGTTGTTGGAGCGATGGATAGCCTCCAAAGATTTTGATGAGTTTACTCAAAATGCTGTAAGAGAAGATGCGCAGGCACGTATAGGCTATCTTTTTGATCATCCGGATGAGATATTTGTCCCGTGGGAACAATAAAATAATAACATCCGGTAAGGATTAATTTTATTGTAAATCGTACTTAACCAAAATCTGCGGCAACAAAACAGGGGGCGCTTGATATTATGATTGATGCTCTTAGACAGTTGAGAGTTCCAGCTATCGATCGGAATTTTTTTATCTTAAATGCGGACAGAATCGTCATGGAAAGATTTGAAAAAATGTCCTTAAAGCACCCGGTAAATTTGCTGGTTACAGGAAATCAGGGGTGCGGCAAGTCATCTCTGGTCCGTCAGTTCGCCGGTATCTATAACCGACCGATGGCGACCTTTCAAGTCGGGTTGTTATCCGAGTCCGGTGAACTTTTTGGCCAGCAGAGATTAAAAGGCGGCGATACTTTTTACAAGGAATTTTTATTCCCTGAAGCGATCCAGACGCCGGGTTGTGTGATACATCTGGAAGAGATTAATCGATCAGAGTCGCCGCATGCCTTAAATGAACTGTTTTCTATTTTGTCCGAAGACCGCTGTATCTGGATTGATGAATTAGGTTTTGTCCAGGTTGCGCCAAAGGTCATTTTTTTTGCAACCATGAACGAGGGGGATGGATTTACAGGTACGGATACTCTTGATGCCGCCCTTAAAGACAGATTCTATCGTATACATCTCGAATATCTTCCTTTGGAGGTGGAAAAGGAGGTGTTGATCAGAAAAACCGGGATTGATGCAATAAAAGCGGAACAGGTCTTGAATATAATTGGAAGGATTAGAAATAACGAACAGGCTGGTTTGGTAATCTCAATCCGGCACAGCCTGATGATCGCCGAGCTGGTATCCCTGGGGTCATCTTTGAAAGAGGCGTTGATTTACGGTTTGCAGATATCGAGAGATGCCCTTGAATCGTTACTCCTTGCGGTGCATGTTGAAACCGGTGAGCACGAGACAAAATCCGGTGCGGGTGTATATGTTCCCTATCTTCCTGATGGTCAGGCATAAAATAATGTCAGAAAACGGACAAGAGGTTTTAAGATGACCACTTACTCGGACTTCTGGCGAAAAAATCGTTCAGGCAATGAAACCGCCGAACTTATGCTCTGCTTGCGTGCTCTGCGAAAGGTGGCGGGTTATATCGGCCGGAATGTAAAACCGGTTTTCTGGAAAGGGATGGTCGAAACGGATAATCGGTTTATACTTCTTGATCCTGGTATGGCCAAAGAAAAATATCCGGTTTCGTTCGATACCTTCGATGCCCTGATCGGACAGGTGGTTCTTGAAGGGCAGTCTTCGCTTGAATGGCGTGAGTGGGTTGCCGGCAAAGTGTTGGAAGAGGCTCCCGCCGTATCGGATTCCGTTTATCACTATTTAAAAAATGTCATCGAGGCTGCCGAAGATATATATATTAGCATGCGGGCAAAATCGTCTGTATGGTCTTTTTACCTGCCTCAATACTGGCGATTGGAGCTCAAAAAAAACCCAAGAGATCCGTCCTTGCCGCCAGGGCCATCGAGCATTGCAGATGTCTGGCGGGCAGAAGCAATCCTTGGTGAGCGAGCGAAAAATCTGCACACCTATTATTTGCGGCCGCTTGAAATATTAAACGGCCTTACAGATGAATTGTCTCATATCGCATTGTTCCCCACCCTTGATGAAAGACGATCCAAAAGAAAAAATATTTATATGGACATCTGGGGCCGTGTTGCTGGTGAAATTTCGGAATGGGAAGAATTCCAGAGTTCCCCTGACGCGGTTAAAATAAGGGATGAAGCGGCTCCCCAGGGGGAGGCGGACGGGAATGAAGATGGGGATGAAAATAACGATGTGGATGAATTCAACCGGGCTTCCGCTGATCCGGAGAATCTTCTAAATCGCTTAAAAGCCGCTTATGAGGATGGAGAGAACGATCTGACAGATACAATCGCTGTGGCTGTGGAAGATCCTGAAGCAAAAGCCATGGAAACAATTGTCAGGAAAAGCCATTCAATAAGCGAGATTCAGGCGGAGGATATACTTGTTAATCGACTTAGAAAGATATTTTTACAGCAGCAGTCCCTTTTTATGCGCAGCCGCAAAAGGTACATTAAAAAAGCGCAGTATGAAGGGAAGGTTGATGCCCGGCGTCTTTATCGCGTACCCCTGGATGGCAGGGTTTTTAAAAAAAAGGAGCTAATTGTATCTGATTTTCCATGGCATGTTTGTATCGTTGCGGATGCATCATCATCCATGGGAGGAAAATCGTGCGGTAAAAGGCCCTGGGAGACTGCGGAAAAGATTTTTGTTTCTCTGGCAAAGGCTGCTGCAGGATTTGGCAACCTGATTGATATTTATGCCTATTCTGAGGACGGCGGCATATGTATGCTCACCCAGCTTTATTATGGCGAAAAAATGTACTCCGTCATTCCCAAGGGGCGGACACCGTCAGGCCAGGCCATCATTGCGGCGGCAATGATGCTGAATAAAAAATATAAAAACAGTATGATCATTCATATAACCGACGGGGCCGCCAATTGTGGGCTCAGTCTTGGTGATACCCTTAGATACTGCCGGGCTCAAGATATTGATGTCTTTACAATCGGTTGTGGATGTAGCCTTCAGACACAGCAGTTTTTAAAGGGGTATTTTTCAGCGGATCAATTGAACTTTATTGATAACATCACCGGCCTTTCTGAAATCATAGAAAAATTATTCCGGCAGCGGATGCTGAAAACTTAAATTGTGACCGGCATTTGTTAATACCATTTTAAATTATCATATTTTTATATAAACCGGGGAATTTGCAAAATTAGGGTTATAACTTAATTTTAACAAGGGGCCTTTTATGAAACTCTTCTCACAAAATCAGACTTTTCAGACTTTAATTTTTGGAATCTTGGTTTTTTGCATTTTCTTGATTTTTCCGGATAAAGCAATAATGGCCTTGGATGATGATATATTGTTATTTGATAACAATCCATTTTTAATAGTTAAAAAACCGGAAAAAAATTTGCAAAACAGTTTTATATTAGTTGGTGCTGCGCTATTAGATGACCAAATGCTGGAGGATCTTTCGCTCTCCCTTATAGCTCCCCATGCAGTAAAAATTTCACTCAAAGAATACAAACACAAGATTAATTTGACTTTGTAATTTTAAATAATTCAATTTTACGAGGCCTCCCGCAGTT
>PCSG01000379.1:0-1859 GCA_002772195.1 Desulfobacterales bacterium CG23_combo_of_CG06-09_8_20_14_all_51_8
GCCAAAAAAAGCAAAGGTCCCTTGATGAGATTTCTCCTGCAGTTTCATCAGCCGTTGATTTATATCCTGCTGGCGGCCGGAACCGTTACGGCCATGTTCCAGGAATGGGTGGACGCCGGAGTCATTTTCGGGGTGGTTATCGTTAATGCCGCCATAGGGTTCATACAGGAATCCAAAGCGGTCAAGGCCATGGAAGCGCTGGCGAAAACGATGATCACGGAAGCCACTGTCATGCGTTCGGGCAAGAAGATTAAGATATCTTCCGCAGAGGTGGTTCCCGGCGATATTGTTCTGCTGCAGTCGGGGGATAAAGTTCCCGCAGATATGCGCCTGATATCCTCCCGCGACCTGCAGGTGGACGAATCGGCGCTCACCGGAGAGTCCGTGGCCGTGCCGAAGGATACGGTTCCGCTTCCACAAGATACCATCCTGGCCGACCGGAAGAACATGGTGTATGGCTCAGCGCTGGTGACCTATGGGCAAGCCTCCGGCGTGGTGGTGGCCATAGGCGACAACACGGAGGTGGGCCGCATCTCGGAACTCATCTCCTCCACCGAGGAGTTACAGACTCCGCTTTTGAAAAAGATAGGGGAATTCAGCAAGATTTTGCTCTACCTGATCCTGGGGCTTGCCCTGGCAACCTTCGCGGTCGGTCTGCTCAGAGGCGAGAGCGCCTTCGATATGGTCATGGCCGCCGTGGCACCGGCAGCGATGACCATCACGCTGGCCATAGGCGTAGCAAGAATGGCCAAACGGCGGGCCATCATCCGCAAACTTCCTGCGGTAGAGACTCTGGGCAGCACCACCGTGATCTGCTCGGATAAGACCGGTACGCTCACCGAAAACCAGATGACGGTCCAGGAGATCGCAACCGGCGGGCAGACATATTCGGTCAGTGGCACAGGCTATGCGTTGGACGGCAAGATAGAACGTACGGACGCCAAAGAAGAAGACGCTCTGTCCGATGGTCTCATGCAGACCATCAGGTGCGGCCTGCTCTGCAATGACAGTCTGCTCGTCGAGAAAGAAGGGCGGCTCGTTGTTCAGGGAGATCCCACGGAAGGCGCTCTGATTACGTCTGCGGCCAAGGCAGGCCTTTTCATGGACAAGGAACAGGCGCGGTTCAAGCGCCTCGATACCATACCTTTCGAAGCGCACTACCAGTACATGGCCACCCTGCATGCTGACCCTCAGGGAGGAGACCGCTTGGTCTATGTGAAAGGATCGGTTGAGGCGCTCATGGAGCGCTGCGCTGCGGCCCTTGATCCGCGGGGGGCCGCCGTTGCTCTGGATGCGCCGGCAATTCATGCGATCGTGGAAACCATGGCGGCGAAAGGTCTTCGGGTCCTTGCCTTTGCGCAAAAAACTTTAGAGAGCGGCATACAGAAGATGGACCATAAGGACATCGAAACGGGGCTCATCTTTCTGGGCTTTCAAGGCATGATCGACCCGCCCCGAAACGAGGCAATCGAAGCGGTACACAACTGCCACAGCGCCGGCATCAAGGTTAAGATGATCACCGGCGACCATGCGCTTACCGCGTCAGCCATCGCGGGAAGGATCGGCCTGCACAACGCGACGAAGGTTGTTACCGGCAGGGAGCTGGCGGCCATGAGCGACCAGGAAATCATCGACATTGTGGAGGACATATCGGTTTATGCCCGCGTGGCTCCGGAGCAGAAGCTCCGTCTGGTGGAAGCCCTTCAGGCCAGGGGACACATCGTTGCCATGACCGGCGACGGGGTGAACGACGCACCTGCCCTGAAGCGGGCGAACATCGGCGTGGCCATGGGTATCACTGGAACGGACGTGGCCAAGGAGGCTTCAGATATGGTGCTCACGGATGACAACTTCGCTTC
>PCSG01000379.1:1919-2061 GCA_002772195.1 Desulfobacterales bacterium CG23_combo_of_CG06-09_8_20_14_all_51_8
CTGGACGCTTCCCACGAACATCGGTGAAGGTCTGGTAATCCTGGCGGCCATTTTTGCGGGGACGACGCTCCCCATCCTGCCGGTGCAAATCCTCTGGATTAATATGACAACAGCGGTTCTGCTGGGGCTCATGCTGGTGTTC
>PCSG01000379.1:2101-3819 GCA_002772195.1 Desulfobacterales bacterium CG23_combo_of_CG06-09_8_20_14_all_51_8
ATCCCGATGAGCCCATACTCACGCGTACGCTCATGTGGCGGTCAATGTGTTTGTCATGGGCGAACTCCTTTACCTCTTTAACTGCAGGTCGCTCACGAAATCCGTTTTTGAAGTCGGATTTTCTCCAATCTCTGGGTGTTCGGCGGTGCGGGTCTCATGTTTGTTTTACAGTTGCTCTTCACCTATGTGCCGGTCATGAACACCGCCTTACACAGCAGCCCCATCGGTCTTGATGCATGGCTGCGCATTGTGGCTGCAGCTTCTTTGATCATGGTGGTCGTGGGTATAGAGAAATGGTTTGTTCGCAGGAACAATACGAAAATCAAAAGATGATGGGGACAACGAGATTGAAAAAACATTATAAACAATGAAAATATATTTGATAAAGCAATTGACATATAAAAAGTAATTCATATACTACATCCGCCAATGAAATATCTGGAATAAATAGAGGGGAAAAGTTTCCCTATTAAACAAGGAGGTCATTATGACGAAGGAAAAGGTATCTGTAATCATTAAAACGGGAGATCATGAAGATCTTTATTTTAAAGAGCAGGAACAAAAGAAAATCAAGAAGTTACGTGCACAAATAGAACATGATTCCAACAAACAATACAAAGAAGAGCACAAGAATCACTGTTTTCGCTGTGGTACGCAGAGCCTGGCAGAAATAAGCTACGGGTCCGTGAAGGTTGATGTGTGCGTTAACGAAAAATGCGGTGCCATGCACCTCGATCCGGGAGAAATGGAAATGATAATGAAGGATCAGGGAGGATTGGACAAAATCCGGAAAGCCGTCTTTTCTATCTTTAAATAAATTAGTCAGCAATCATAGCGTATATTCAATCATATTAAGGGGGCAAGGCCAGAAATGGCTTTGCCCCCTTAATATTTATAGTGTTTTATAGGATAAGTTTTGTCAAATGATGAAATAGAAACAAAATCATATGTACCTGCTTGTTCATACCGCATAATTGGGCTATACTATTTTCATGTCGAACTACAAATGTTTTGACCATACGGCTGATATTGGCGTTGAAGTTACAGGCCGGACCAGAAAAGTGCTGTTTGTCAATGCCGCCCATGCTTTGTTTGATGTGATGATTGAAATAAAACCAGGTGAGGCGTCAAACAAACAGCAGAAAAAAATAACAGTCGAAGGTTCAGATATTGCCGAGTTGCTGATTAATTTTTTGCGGGAGCTTCTCTACCTGTTTAGTGGCGAAAAGTTCATAACAGACAGTTGCGAAATTATTAAGTTCACCAATAAAGAATTACAGGCACGGTTAACCGGAGAATCATTTAACAGCAAAAAGCATTTGATTAGAACCGAGATTAAGGCAGTGACTTATTCCGGCGCAATGGTTGAAAAAATAAAAACCGGTTGGAGGGCAAGGATAATATTCGACGTTTGACAACAGACATGGACGGATGTCATGCCGGACGAACTGAAAGAAAACACTATAATCACCCCTCCCCTCAATCCCCTCCCACCAGGGGAGGGGAAGTTGATTCGGTGCTAATATTTGAAGAGAATTTGTTATGTCTGAAATAAAACTGGAACGCATAGATGACAACCGGTGGCTGCTTCCTCAAACAGGGGGAATGAGAGTTCCGGGGATTATCTACGCCAACGAAAAAATCTATCAGCTTTTAAAAGGCGACGAAAGCGCGAAGCAGGTTGCCAATGTCGCGCATCTGCCCGGCATCGTGAACTT
>PCSG01000391.1 GCA_002772195.1 Desulfobacterales bacterium CG23_combo_of_CG06-09_8_20_14_all_51_8
CCCATTGTGAGACATTTCCGTAATGGTTTTAAAAATTTTCTGGTGAGCGGTCCGGTAAAAGTCTTCCGGGGAAAGAATATCCAGAATGTTCAGCAGGGTATAGTTATCCAGCAGAACGGCGCTGATAATGGATTCTTCCGCGTCAATATTCTGGGGCGGCAAATGATTGGCCGGGAGGGTGCTTTTCGGGGTTCTGGGTTTGCTCATGGTCGGATGCTGAAAATCAAAAATTAGAAAAAAGAATGATCCGGTGAAAAGAGGCAACGCAAACCGGTTTTAACAACCGTTTGCGTTGCCGGGATGAAAAAACAATGCGCGTACAAACGTGCAGGGCGGCGGATTGATATCCGTTGCCGGGGTGATCAGGCCGCTTCAACCGTCACGGTGATTTCAGGCTTGATGCCCTTGTATATCCGGATGGGGACCTTGAAGGATCCGATTTCCTTGATGGGTTCTTTTAACAGAATCATCCGCTTTTCCAGTTGGATGTTCTGAGCCGTCAGGGCATCGAAAATTTCGCGAGTGGTCACCGAGCCATACAAACGGCCTTCTTCGGCGACTTTTGCGGTGATTTTGCAGACGATCCCTTCCAGCTTTTTGGCCATTTCTTCGGCTGTGGCCTGTTCCTTGGCGATCTGCAGGTCCACCTTGGCCTTTTCCTGGGCCAGGATGTTTCTGTTCTGGGGGGTGGCAAAAACCGCTTTTCCCCGGGGGATCAGGTAATTGCGCGCAAATCCTTTTTTAACTTCCACTTCAGAGCCGATGATTCCTAAGGGCTCTATGGTTTCTCTAAGAATGACTTTCATGTTTCACTCTCCACAGGCATCAATGCCGTCAGTTTTTTGTTTAAAAATTATGAAGAAAGAGGAATCTGTCCGTTGTTGTCGCTTCCCAGCCGTCTGAAATTCAGCCATACGTCGAATAATCCGATTCCGGCGATGACCAGAACCAATAATTGCTGAAGGGCGATGGTGCCGTAAATCAGAACCCGCAGTGCCATGGGGACTTTCTTTGTTTCAAAATAAAACGCGATAATGGCGATCCCCTGAAAAAAATAGATCATGGTTAAAACAATGATCCCGTTCAATCCCAGGACTTTTAAAAAAACACTGGGCGCCAAAAGCATCAGCCCGCATCCCACAATTCCCCAGACCAGGAAATCCGGAGTTTTCCATGTATTGCTGAGCCTTCCTTTCAGTGAACCGTCATTCCAGGACTCCCTGAGTACCGCCTTTGCCAGCAACAGATTCAGCCATGCTGAAAACAGAAGACCGGCGGCGCAGAGAGAAGGCAGAATCCGGATCAGTACATACTGAATCTGCGCCATGGCGGAAGACAGCAAAGTGATGCTTTCTTCCGGCATCCCGATGGATTCGTAAAAAGCCAGGGTCAGCTCCAGATTTTTGCCGATGTAATCGGATATCAGCCGGACCAGGCCCAGATTGGCCACATTGCCGTAAATAATCAGGCCGAAAGCGCCGGCGGAGAAAACCGCTCCGCAGGCATATCCGATGGTTTTTTCCACCGGCAGATTTCTCCGGGAGAATTCTCCCATGAAAAATCCCAGCATCAGCATGCCGGCCAGAAAAAAAAGGTCGGCGGACAGTCCTTGTGAAAAAAGCACTAAAAACAGAAACGCGCCGAGCGTTGTAATGGCCGCTTTTTTAGCTCCCAGCCGCATCCGGTAGTAAAACGCCGGCAGCGGGAGAATCAGAAAGCAGACAAACCCCAGAACGGGAAGGGAAATGGACAGCGCGCCCAACAGTGCAGTCAGCGCAATACCGCTTAAAATCAGCTTCTGATCCTGCTTTTGATTCGCGGTTTCCAATTCCACGACGCTCCTCGCGAGTTGTTTTTGATTTTGACACAGTTTGATCAGCTGTCCAGCGTGCCCACATAGGGCAGCAGGGCGATGGACCGGCTTCTTTTGATGGCCCGGGCCAGTTCGCGCTGATGTTTGGCGCAGGTTCCGGAAATCCGTCGGGGGATGATTTTCGCCCGTTCCGAAATAAAATAGCGCAGCATGTTCACATCTTTATAATTGATGACGAGAGTGCTGTCAGCGCAGAACCGGCAGACTTTTCGTCTATGAAAAAATTTTCGTTTCTGTGGTCCAGGCATGATAGTTACTCCTCTGTTTCAGATTCTGTTTCCGTGGTTTCGGTGACTGTGGTTTCCGTTTCCGGGGCATCGCCGGATGCAACATCTGCAGCAGATTGTCCTTCTGCCGGCGCTTCTGCTACGGCTGCTGCTGCTGCTTCTTCTTCCACCGGTACCATGGCGTCGGGGTCAATGTTTGTGGCGAGCAGAACGGTCATAAACTTCAGGATCCGGTAATCCAGGCGAAAAGTTCTTTCGATTTCCGCCACCAGGACACCGTCGCCGCAATAATCCAGCCGGACATAACGGCCCTGTCGTTTTTTCTGGATTTCATAGGCGAGTTTTCTGTTTCCCCAGTCATCAAACATGATCAGCTTCCCGTCCTTTTCAATCATGGACTTGAGCTTTTCGAAAATGGCCTCCTGATCCGCCGCCGGCGTGTCAGGATCGACAATAAAAATTGTCTCGTAATGGTTCATGCGTCCTCCTTTTGGGTATAAAGCCCTGAAAAAAGTTCAGAGCAAGGATAAAAAACAGTTCTATAAAAACTCTCTTTTCTACAAATATCAAGGGTGAATGTCAAGCAGTTTTGAAATTTGAAAATTTGGAGTTTGAGAAGGAGTTGGGGGGGCAGGTTAGAACAAGGCGGTCATCATCGTATTTCGCTCTAAATGGGTTGTGATGAATTTGGCATCACACTGACTCTGGTTTAACAGATGTGACTTTTGAAATATATTCATAGATCGAATCGCATCCACGGTGAGGGTGCTGGCCCCCCAGTTTTCCTCCACTTTTCCGGAGATCAAATAGGGCCGACCATAATCCAGCATATGACAGAATCGCTGGTAGGTCTTTGGAAAAAAAGTGGTTTCCACGATTCCGGTGTCATCTTCAAAGGTGACAAATTTCATGGGATCGCCTTTTTGGGTCAACACGGTTTTGGCCGTAATCAGCCATCCGGCAATCTGAATGCGGCGGCCCTGATTTTTCGGGACATTTTGAATTTTGATGATTTTAAGATGTTTCAATTGGTCATCAAGCAAGGTCATGGGGTGGCGGTCACATAAAAATCCAAGGGTCTTAAATTCATTGCGCAGTTGTTCCCACGGGTCATCCGCCGGCAAATCCGGCATGGTTTCGGAAATAGTGTCTTTAAACAGGAAAAGAGTGGTGTTTTTCCGGGGCCGGGTTTTTTGCCATGCGGAAAATTGCCAGACCAGGGCGGCCCGATGCTTTTTATCCGGATAACATGGATGAAACCGGTCGAGCGCCCCGCAGTGAATCAACGCCCGGGCTTCGGCTTCATCCGGCCGGACCCGGTCCAAAAAATCCGTCAAACTGGCAAAGACCGCCTTTGCCCGTTCATCTATGATTCGGTCTTGAGTATTGGCTGACAGGCCCTTAATGGAGAAGAGCCCCACCCGCATGCAACGATCCTTGCCTGTCCAGCGGATTTGACTTTCAGTGACATCCGGGGGCAGAATTGTGATTCCTATGCGTCTTGATTCGGACACATAGG
>PCSG01000419.1:0-3666 GCA_002772195.1 Desulfobacterales bacterium CG23_combo_of_CG06-09_8_20_14_all_51_8
CGCGACCACTCCGGCGGCGCCATCTGCGATAAACGCATATAATTCCTCGGCCTCGTTGGAGTATCCGCTGAAAACATCGCCGGCAATACCCGGGGAATCATAGGACCAGTCGGGTTCCGGAATCGGCCCGGTTGGATCGGTGATGTCAATGGCGACCAAGCCGTTTTCGCCATCGGCCACATAGGCGATATCTCCTGAAACCATGACGCTCCGGGCAAAGCCGATCGTATCTATTGACGCCGCCAGCGCGGGCGCGGATGGATCGGTGATATCAATGACAGCCAGTCCCTGACTGCCGTCGGCCACATAGGCGTAACTCCCGTCGACGAAAACGCCGGACGCCGTTCCCGGCGTATCGCAGGCTCCGGCCAGGACTGGATGGGTTTTGTCGGTGGTATTGATAATTTTCAGCCCCTGGCTCCCATCTGCGATGTAGGCGTAATTTCCGGCGACCGTGACATTTTCAGAATTTCCCCCGGTGTCCAGAGACCCCTCGATCACGGGCGCGGATTTGTCCGCGATATCGACGATGGCCAGACCCTGATCCCCATCAGCCACATAGGCGAAAGTAGCGTCAACAAAAACGCCGGATGCAGTTCCGGGCGTATCGCATGTGCCGGTAATCTCCGGCTGTTCCGGATCGCTGACGGAAATAATCTGAAGCCCGTATCCCCCGTCGGCCACATAGGCGTATTCGCGTAAGACCCGGATATCCCGGGCGGTTCCGGGGGTGGGGCAGAAACCGCGATATTTGAACTGGACGGATTTGCTGTAGGTCGTCAACTCATGGATCCTCAGGCCTTCATTTTCCGGCGTGTCTCCCAGGGTGTCGTCCACCGCATAGACGTAGCCGCCGGAAACATCAATGGCCACGGCGTCTGCGGGAGTGTCAAATGCGGCAAGTGAATTCATGGCGGTTTTATCGGTCGTATCGATTTTTACCAGACCGGAATGATAATCCGCCATGTAGATCGCATTTCCCCCCGGAAACAGTCCCAGGCTGCTCCCTCCCGAACCGGCGTAGACCCAGGCCGGATCATGAACCGGAGTTTCCTTGTCTGAAATGTTCACCGCTCGCATGTCGCCGGGATTATAGGCGATCCAGGCAAAATCGCCGTCCACGCGCACGGCGGTTTCAATTTCACCTACGGAATACAGGGCGGCCAATGTGGCGTCTTCCGGATCGGTGATATCGAGAATCGCAGTTCCGCTGCCCTGAAGTGTCGTGTAAAGATAGCCTGAGGATGCGTCCAGGTCCGAGGCCCCGGCCAGAACAATGCCTTTTATATAATCCGGATTTGCGGGGTCTGTGATATTGATGATATGAATGCCGTTGTAAAGGTCTGCTGCGAAGGCGGAATTCCCGTCCACATGAATGTCCATGGCATAGGAGAGCCCGTATCCGCCCGGAAGTTTAGATGCGCTGAGCACTTCAGGGTCGGCCATATCCGAAATATCGGCAATGACCAGTCCGTCCATGCCGCAGCAGAGGTAGACAGTGGACCCCACCACCCGCAGCCCGAGGGTTTCAAATACGTCCGGCGGAATCCAGGACCCTGAGAGGGTTGGATTTTCAACATCGGAAACATCAAAGACCTTCAGCCCGTCCTCTCGGCAGGCCGCATAGAGGCGTTCCTCTGCGGCAAAATAAGACAGTCCTCCGATCTGGCTGGACTCAGTCGCCCGGATGGATGCAACATGCACGAGATCCGGAGTCAAAATCGTGATCGCATCGCCGTCCCCGAGGAAAATAAAATTTCTCACCGGATCCATCGCTATGGCCTTGGCCGGGTGATAGGGCCACTGGCCGGCAAATTGAAGGTTTTTTTCGGTTTCAGCGGCAAAAGCCTGCGCGCCGAACATGACCCATGCGAGCGTAATGACCATAAAGGATTTGAGTTTCATGATTATTTAAGTCCTGATTGAAGTTTCGGAAAATTATCCGGAATTTCCACATCGATCATAACGAATTCCTTGCCGCCGGGCTTGAATCCAAGGGTATGGAAACTGGTCGGAGAATCAAAAACGATGGAGGTGCCTTTGTAAAATCCGCCATAGGTCTCCGGAAGCACGCGGCCATTAATGATTAAATGCCATTTTTCTTCTCCGGCCCGGGCGTGATAAATAATATAATTTCCATCCGGGGAGAATGTCGGATCACCGAGGATTTTGAATTTCTGATCCGCGCATTCTTCAACCCCGTCCACCACCATCAAGCTTTGGTCGGCGCTCATGGTTGCCGGAAATGCCAGATGCTTTGAATCCGGAGAAAAGAGATATTGACCGATGCCGTAGTATTTCTTGCCGAATTCCTTACCGTCTAACACAGTGGTCCACTTTTGTTCTTTTACGCGAAAGGCCCGGTAAACCAGATGCCTGGAATCCAGGCTGAAATAGGGCTCCCCCAGGGAGGTGAAGGCCTCTTTGGACGGGCCGGATTCCGTTATCATCAGGCTGCGTTCAGGATTCACACCGGCATAAGCAAAGCGGGTGGAATCCGGGCTGAATCGGAAAATATCGATGGCGGTTTCAAATTTCGGACCTTTTTCCCCGTCCACGCTGCACAGCCAATTGTCCCCATCTTTGGCGATATAGCTGTACCGCTTGGAATCTAGGCTAAATTGAAACTTATATACCTGATCAAAGGATGTGCTTTTTTCGTTGTCTAAAACAATAAACCAGTCATTTTTTTGCGCCATTCCGTAGGCGAACCTCTTGGAATCCCAGGAAAACAGCGGAAAGCCAACCATATTGCCTTCGGCGATTTCTTTGCCGTCAAAAACCATCACCATTTGGCGGTCCTTGATGGCGGCATAGGCCATATGCTTGGAATCATAACTGAAAATAATATCAAAAATTTTATCATATATTGGCTCCGGGGCGCCGTTTTTGACCACGCGCCATTTTTCTTTCATGGCCTTCTTTTCAGCGCGGGCTTTATAAGCGTAGTTGGCTGAATCCGGGCTGAATTTGACGTCCGTGATAAAATTAAATTCAAGCGGTTCTTCTCGTCCACCCGCCACCGCCACGCAGGCTTTGTTTTTAACCGCTACATAGATAAATCGTTTTCCATCCGGGCTGAAGGCAAAGTTATCTTTAACAAGGATGCCGTCATAAGGCGTTCCCGGGTTGCCATCCACAACTGTAAACTGGCGGTTGTTTTTTTGTGCTCTGAATGCGAATTGCGTTCCCGAAGGATCGAAGATGAAATTATCGGCATTTTCAAAATTACCGATGTCTTTTCCATTCACTATAACAACCGCTTCCGTTTTATTTTTGTACGCGATGTAGGCATATTTTTGATTATCGGGACTCCAAATCGGCATATTGGGTCGCAATGCATAATATACCGGGCTGGTTTGATTGTTGGTTTGGACGATATTGTGTGTGTGATCGGAATAGGCCGCAAAAGCCACCTTCCGCCAATCAGGGCTTATTTTGATGGATTCAGGGATGATCTGGTATCCGTCAGGGAGAGCCGCCAATGTAGTCTCCCGGACCGTCGGCAGGGGCGAATCCTTTGGCGTGGATTCGTCGGCGCCGGTTGTTTGTATCCGCAACATCAGAAATATCAGTGCAAAAAGAACGGCGTAAATGGGTTTCAACATGGTGGATTCCTTTTGTTGTTTTGCGTGAAATTGAAAAGACCAAGATCAGACTTATGGG
>PCSG01000067.1 GCA_002772195.1 Desulfobacterales bacterium CG23_combo_of_CG06-09_8_20_14_all_51_8
ATTCGAAGGTTGATTCAAAAACGCCACGTTTTAAATTTTTTTAGCAATAAAATCCAGAAAAATCAGCGGAATTAAAAGGCGGGGGATATTTTCCTATGAAGGATTATTTTCTGCAAGATATTCTGACATGTATTTTTCAGCATTCACCGGAATATCATTTAAACGGATTTCATAATGCAAATGCGCCCCGGTGGTGCGACCGCTGGTCCCGACTTTTCCGATGACCGCGCCGCGCCGGATTTTCTTATTGGCTTTGACCCGGACCTTGCCCATATGACCGTAGCGTGTGACAATCCCGAATCCATGATTGATTTCCACGGTATTGCCCAGCGCCCCTTTGTAACCGGCAAAAGTGACGGTCCCGTCGGCGGTGGCCATTACAGGCGCACCCGAGTGCGTGGCGATATCCACACCGGAATGAAATTCACTGGCCCCTGAAAACGGCGACTTCCGGTACCCGAACTTTGAGGAAATCCAGCCGCCGTCCACCGGTCGCAGGGAAGGCGTAACCTGCTGGATAGCCCGGATTTCCTTGAGTGTTTCCCAGAGAATCTGAAATTCTTCGGACTGCTGGCCGGAAGCCTCTTCCAGGCGCTTGATATTGTCATCTATGTTCTCCAGAAAATTCTGATAATATTCTTCGGTGAACAATTTTTTATTATCAACATCGTAAGAAGCGCCGCCGACGGCGTAATCCCCGGTGTTCTTCAGATTATTATAAATGCCGGTATAAGATCGAATTTCCTGTCCCAGTTGGCTTAGCTTGACCAGCTTTAACTGAATCGCTTGAATTTTCAAATCAAAGGAGGTGATCTGTTTATTCTTTTCTTTGAGTGCGACGTTTAACCCTCTTATTTCTTTTCTCAGGTCCCGGGATTGATACTGATCATATTTCAGGCACGCATAATCCGCCATAAAAAGACCGACCAGAATAATCCCCGCCATTGCCAAAGCCGCTGACACAAGCATCATTTTTTTTGAAAAAAGCGTGAGGCGGACAAAAGAACCCCCGCTGTCATAGATCAATACCGTCAGTCTTTTCTGTATCAATGGCTTAAACTTCACTCCACCTCCGAATGACTGTGCGCCAAATATTTTTTATGTTTTTTTTGGAACCTACCGTAACCTTTTTCCGCAATGAATGTCAAGTTTCCTTTACTCAATTTATATTAACCGTCGGAAAGAGTTCATCAATTCATTTATTTTCGATGAAACTGCGGCAGGCGGCAAAAAAAGCCAAGGATTCAACCCTTCCGGAATTTTTCATTTTAAATCATCAAAAAAATATTGGTTTTCTAAAAAAGAAAGTGTTACAAAATTTTTTTACTGGTTAACCCCATTAATAACCCATAAGGAGGAGAACTGAAACATGGCAACAATGCTTGACAAATCCTGCAAAGAATTTATCGAAGTACTGGCGTCCAAAGCTCCGGTTCCGGGCGGCGGCGGAGCAGCGGCGATGGGCGGCGCCATCGGCATGGCCCTTTCCAACATGGTGGGTAATCTCACCCTCGGCAAGAAAAAATATGCGGATGTGGAGCCTGAGGTCAAAAAGCTGATTGCAAAAGGCGACAAAGTCATTTTTGATCTAAAAACACTGGTGGACAAGGACGCGGAAGTGTTCGAGCCGTTGTCCAAAGCCTATGGTCTTCCGAAAAGCACACCGGAAGAAATCAAATTCAAGGAAGAGACCATGGAGCAGTGCTCCAAAACCGCATGCTCCGTGCCAATGGACATCATGCGCAAGGCATATGAGGGCATCCAAATTCATGAGCGCATGGGCCAGATCGGAACCATGCTCGCGATTTCCGATGTGGGCTGCGGCGTGGTGTTTATGAAAGCCGCCTTGATTTCCGGCAAGCTCAATGTTGTCATCAACCTCAATACCATTAAAGATCAGAATTTTGTCAAATCCGCGAAAGATGAAATGGATCGTCTGGTCAGTGACGGCTGCAAAATCGCGGATGAAACTTTAAATCTGGTTATTTCCAAACTTTCAAAATAAGAAGGGGGGACACTTACAATGGCAGAAGTTCTAAAAGCAAAACCCGTTTCGGATGCAATGAAGGCGGACATGATGAAACGGGTTGAGGCAATGAAATCCAAGGGCGCAACTCCGAAACTCGGCATTATCCGCGTGGGCGCGCGTCCTGATGATTTGTTTTATGAGGGCGGCGCAAAAAAAACCTGCACAGCCGTGGGCATGGACTGCCAGGTGTTTGAATTTCCGGAAACCATTGATCAGGCGGGTTTTGAAAAAGCAGTGACGGAAATCGGCGCCAAAAAAGAGGTGAACGGCATTCTGATGTTCTCTCCGCTGCCCAAACATCTCAATGAGCGCAAAATCAGGACCCTGATTCCGGTTGAAAAAGACGTGGACTGCCTCACCACCAGCGGCCAGGCAAAAGTCTTTACCGATGATGCCACCGGATTTCCCCCCTGCACCCCCAGCGCGTGCATGGAAATGCTCAAATTTTACAATATCCCGATCAAAGGCAAAAAATGCGTGGTGGTGGGACGGTCTCTCGTGGTCGGCAAACCGCTGGCAATGCTGCTTTTGCGGGAACACGGCACGGTGACGATCTGCCACTCCCGGACCGAAAATCTGCCGGGCGTTTGTCAGGACGGAGAAATCGTGATCGCGGCAGTGGGCAGGGCAAAAATGCTCAAAGGCAATTTCTTCAAACCCGGACAGACCGTTATTGACGTGGGCATCAACCCCGACCCCGACAACCCCGGCAAATACTGCGGCGATGTGAATTTTGCCCAAGCCGAACCCATTGTGGGCAAAATCAGCCCGGTTCCCGGAGGCGTGGGCTCCATTACCACCTCGGTGCTGTGCAAACACACCATCATGGCCTGTGAAATGCAGAACGCGTAAGTTTTTATTGCCCTCTCCCTTCGGGGGGAGGGAATTTTTTTCTGTATTTTTCTGTACTTATTGATTATTCAAATTTGCGCGAGTCAATAACCCGCCGCTCCGGGTCAAAGGTCCCGGGCTCCACCAGCCGGACCGTCACTTCCCATCCCAGGGATTCCGACAAATCCCGGTGAAGGGCCTCCACGAACCGCCGCTGCTTTTTCATTTCATCAAAAAAATGAACGTCGGAAATTTCCACTAAAACGACCACCTGGTCCATCCCGTCCGTGCGCGTCACCTGAATCTGGAAAACCGGCTGCCCGCCGCTGACCCGGGACAAGACCTGGGCGATTTGATCCGGGGTGACGGACATGCCCCGGATAATGATCATGTCGTCGCATCTACTGAAAATCCGGGAAATCCGGGCATGGGTCCGGCCGCAGGCGCAGGGCCTTGTATCCATGCGGCACATATCCCCGGTGCGAAAACGAATCAGCGGGAACGCTTCTTTTGAAATGGACGTCAGCACGAGCTCGCCCAGAGCCCCTTCCAGCAGGGGCTCCAATGTGTCCGGATCAATGATTTCGGGAATAAAATGATCTTCGGCAATATGCAACCCGTTTTTTTCAGGACATTCCCAGGCCACGCCCGGGCCGAACAGTTCGGTCATGCCATAGGTGTCGGTGGCCGTGATGTGCATTTTGGCCTCGATTTTATCCCGGGTGGCTTCCGACCAGGGTTCGGAACCAAAAATTCCGGATTTCAGCGACAGATTCCGGGGGTCGACGTTCATTTCCTCCATCTGGCGCATGAGGGCCAGGGCCAGAGTGGGAGTGGACACCAGAACCGTGGTGCGGAAATCCCTCATGATTTTCACCTGGGCCGCCAATTTTCCGGCGGACATGGGAATGACGGAAGCCCCGATTTTTTCGGCCCCCACCTGAATGCCGAAGGGTCCGGTGGTGATGCCGAA
>PCSG01000174.1 GCA_002772195.1 Desulfobacterales bacterium CG23_combo_of_CG06-09_8_20_14_all_51_8
CATCCGGGCGGGAACCGCTGATATCGCCGCCGGCCGGGCCTATCAGTTCCGGGACGGCTGGGACGTGACCTGGAAAGAATATCTCACGGACCTCTCCGCCCTGTTCGGCAAAAAACCCGCGGGCAGCCTTCCCTATGCCGTGGCATGGCCGGTCGCCGTGGCTGTTGAAACGCTGCTTACCCCCTTGGGCATCCGGCCCCCGGCAACCCGGCTGGCCATGGCCATCATGGGCCGGGACAATGACGTGGATACATCCAAGGCCCAAAAGGAACTGGGCTGGCGGACCAAAATTTCATACCCTGAGGCCATGGAAAAGATTGGTGACTGGGTGCAAAAAAATTTTAAGAACCAAAAGAAAGTCGCCATCTAACCACGGAGAACACAGAGAAAAAAATTTTTGCCCTTCTCTGTGATCTCTGTGATCTCTGTGGTAACAAAAATTTTTGCGAAGCCATCAACAAAGGAGGCCCCATGTTATTCTTCCAGCCCAAAACCAACTTCGAAGCGCCGGTTTCCAAATTCAAATTTTCCCCGACCAATTTCCTGTTAAAAACCCTGCTCAGGGTGTTTGCCGCCAATTTCAACCTGCGGCCGGGGCTCAATAAATACTTGAAAAGCGACCAGGGCTGGATCAATTTCACCCTTGGTATTAAAACCGAATCCGGCTCCGTGGAAACCGCCGTTATTTTCAACAACGGCAAAATCAGGGTGTCGAAAACCATCCCGAAGCATGTGGATACCATGCTGACATTTTACTCGGATGAAATGGTAATCAAACTTCTCAGCGCCACTCCCACGGAGCAGATTTTCATGGTTTTGAAAGGGCAAGTAAGCCCTAAGGGGAACCAGTCCTATCTAAATCTGTTTTTCTTTTTCCTCTCCGTGCTCATGCATTCCAAGCAGAAGAAGCTGATGGAAAAAGAGCGCAAAACCGCCAAAAAATCGCTGCTCAAAGCATCCCCCACCGCAAACACGACCTTGAGCGATGCGATGAACGCGCGCCATGCCTACCGCATGAAGGCCCCGACCCGCGACCCCCATGTCAAATACTTGAAAGAACCATATCTATCGGAATTCGGCCTGGAAGATTTCCCCAGGGTCAAAGATTTCCTCGACATCCATTTTGAAGTCAAGGCCGAGGTCTGCCCGGAACTGCCCAAGCTGGTCACGGACTGGCACAAGAAGAACGGCTATGAAATTGATCGAAACGGCAAGCCCTGGCAACCGCTGCTTCGCAAAGGCCATGCCTACAAGCACCTCATGGAAAACCGCAAACCCATCATCCGCAAAAACGACCTCATCGCCGCAACCACCACCACCAAGGACATCGGCGTGGTGGTATATCCGGAAGGCCACGGCACCACGATCTGGGCCGAGCTCCTGACCGTGGGCGACCGGACGTTAAACCCCTATGATGTTTCCGAAGAGACCGTAAATCTCCTGCACCATGAAATCTTTCCCTACTGGGCCAAGCGCAATTTCAAGGAATGGGTGCGGGAAAAATACGACAATCCCCTGTGCCAGCAGATTGACGAGCGGTTTGCCATCTATTTCCTGTGGAAATCCGTGACCATTTCCCATACCATCGCCGATTTTCCCAAGCTCCTCCGGTTGGGCACCACCAGGATTATTGCCGAAATCCGCGAGCAATTAAAGAAATTCAAAGAGGATACGGACAAAACCGCCGCCCTGGAGGCCATGATCCTGTGCCTGGAAGGACTGACCGCCTATTCCAGGAATCTTGCCCGCCAGGCCGAAAAAGACGCGGCTGCTGAAAAAAATCCGACCCGCAAAAAAGAACTCGAACATATCGCCCGAATCTGCTCCCAAGTGGTGGCGCATCCGGCCCGGACATTGGATGAGGCGGTCAACGCCGTCTGGATCGGCTGGGTGGGCCTTCACATGGAAAGCACCAACGCCGGGCTGTCCCTGGGCCGTATGGACCAGTGGCTCCAGCCCTATTTCGAGGCGGACATGGAAACGCTCAAAACCGACAAAGAGCGGGACGATTACATCCGGCATGCCGTGGAACTCATCGCGTGCTTTTACATGCGCTGCACCGACCACCTGCCCCTGACCCCGGATATCGCCAACTGGATATTCGGCGGCAGCTCTTCCGACCAGGCCATCACCCTGGGCGGAGTCACGCCCGACGGCCGGGACGCGGTCTGCGACATGACCTATATTTTCCTGAAAGTCACCGAAATGCTCTCCATCCGGGACCCCAACGTCAATGCCCGGTTTCACCCGGGCGTCAATTCCGACACCTATTTAAAACGCCTGTGCGAGGTCAATCTCATCACCACGGCCACGCCGTCCCTGCACAATGATAAAACGGTCATGGAATCCCTTGCGGATCTCAATTACGAAATTGAAGATCTCCGCGACTGGGCGGCCACCGGATGCGTGGAGCCCACCCTTTCCGGAAAACACATCGGCCACACCAATTTCCAGATGATGAACATGGTGGCGGCCCTTGAGATGGCGTTAAACAACGGCCGGCACCCGCTGCTCAACTGGAAACTCGGCCCGGACACGGGAATTGTGGAAAACGGCGATTTTAAAACCTTTGATGATTTCTTCAACGCGTTCGCCCGGCAGTTCGCATTCATCATCGACCAGTCTCTTGATTATAATGACATGCTGGCCCAGGCCCATCAGATTTTCCGGCCCACCCCCATGCTTTCCTCGTTAATTGACGGATGCATCCGCACGGGCCGGGACGTGACCATCGGCGGGGCCAAATACAACAGCTCCGGCGCGGCCCTCATCGGCCTGGCTGATGTCACCGATTCCATGCTGGCCATCAAAAAACTCGTGTTTGACGAAAAAAAGGTATCGTTTGCGGAGTTGAAGCGCGCCGTGGACACCAATTTTGAAAATGATCCCGCCATCCGCGCCCTGGTAACCAAAAAGGTGCCGCTGTTCGGCTCCGGCTCTGATGCGGCGGTGGCCATGGCGGACCGCATCGCCAAATTCGCCCACGACCATTACTGGAACCGGCCCCACTACCGGGGCGGAAGGTACACCGTGGGGTTCTGGTCCATGTCCAACCATGTGGCCTACGGGACCTTAAGCGGGGCCCTGCCGTCGGGGAGACTCGCCGGCAAAGCCTTTACCCCGGGGCTCACCCCCGAGCCCAACGCGTCCAAAAACCTGCTGGACAATATCCGGGACGTGGCAAGGCTCGACTGGAAAAACATCAACAACAACATCGCCTTTAACGTGAAAGTGGTGCCCCACGCAGATGATACGCGCGAAAAAACCATCGACGACATCTTCTCCTATGTGAAGACCTATTTTGACCTGGGCGGCATGCAGATGCAGATGAACGTGGTGACCTCAGAAACCCTGAAAGACGCCATGGCCCACCCGGAAAACTACCGGAACCTGCTGGTGCGCATTTCCGGGTACAACGCCTATTTCGTCACCTTGAACCGGGATATGCAGATCGAACTGATTGAGCGGGCGGAATACGGGATATAAGGCGATTGCGGCATGGTCCCGGAAAACAGAAGCCGGAACCCCGGATCGGGTAAGGAAAGAGAACGGATAAGAACTTGACATCCGCATGAACATTCCTTACTGTTTAAGTAAGGATTTATATTCCTTGCCATTCTTTTTTATAAGGAACCGCGCTATGATTACCGCAAAAGTCACCTCCAAAGGACAGATTACGCTGCCCAAGGCGATCCGGGAAAAACTCGGGGTTCATGCGGGGGAGGATGTGGGATTTGAAGAAAAAGACGGCATTTTTGTCGTCAAAAAAGTGATTCGAATGTCCCCTTTTGACAAATGGGCCGGACGGCTAAAACATCTTGAG
>PCSG01000293.1:0-2965 GCA_002772195.1 Desulfobacterales bacterium CG23_combo_of_CG06-09_8_20_14_all_51_8
TGGCTATGCCTTGTCCTGCCCGGACCGGCTGCCGGTGAATCTGCCGGTGCCTGATTTCGTAAGCATCGGGACCCTGAATTTTGAGGCCCCGGATCTTGAAAAATTTCCCTGCCTGGCCCTTGCATTTTCCGCCTGTGAAACCGCCGGCACCCTGCCGTGCGTGCTCAATGCGGCCGATGAGGCGGCGGTGGCGGCATTTTTAAACAAACGCATTGGATTTGACCGGATTCCCCAGGTCATCGCCCAAACTTTAGAGGCCCACGGGGTGATCGCAAATCCTGGGTTGGAAGACATCCTGGAAGCGGACAGGTGGGCCAGAATCTTTTCGGAAAAATGGATAAACCGGCTTGCCGGTAAGGATGGATGATGAGTTTTGTAATTGGATTTGTGGTCGTTCTCGGGGTGTTGATTTTTGTTCATGAATTCGGCCATTTTGTGATGGCCAAGGCCTTTGGCGTGGGGGTTGAGAAGTTTTCCCTGGGGTTCGGGCCCAAACTTCTGGCCCGGACCAAGGGCCGGACCGAATACCGGCTGTCCGCCATTCCTTTGGGCGGATACGTGAAGATGGTGGGGGAACAGCCGGACGAGGAACTGGAGCCGGCGGATTTGCCCTTTTCCTTCACCCATAAACCGGTTTATCAGCGAATGCTGATTGTGGCCTCGGGCCCGGTTTTCAATTTCTTTCTGGCGATCATTATTTTTTTCGGGATTTTCTGGCTCTCCGGAGTCATGATGCTGGAACCGATCATCGGCGATGTCCGGGTCGGGTCTCCGGCGGAGCGGTCCGGAATGGTCACCGGCGACAAAGTTGTGGGCATTAACGGCGCGCCCATTGTTGACTGGACGGAAATGGCGGACAGGATCATGGAGAGCCGCGGCGCGACTCTGGATTTTGAAATTCGGCGCGACGGCCGGACCATCGAGATGTCCATCACCCCGGAAGATGATGTTATGGAAAATATTTTCGGTGAATCCCAGCACCGGTATATCATCGGTGTGGGGTCCAGCGGCGCGGTGATCACCCTGAAAATAGGACCGGCGGATGCGTTTATTGAGAGCCTCAATCGGACGTTTTTAATCTGCAAGCTCACGGTGCTGAGCGTTGTCAAAGTGTTTCAGGGGGCCATTCCAGCCAAAACCATCGGCGGCCCCATTCTGATCGCCCAGATGGCCGGAGAACAGGTGGAGCAGGGGATTGTCAGTCTGCTGGCCTTTATCGCCCTGATCAGCGTCAACCTGGGGATTCTCAACCTGCTGCCCGTGCCGGTGCTGGACGGCGGCCATATTCTTTTTTTCAGCATAGAGGCCGTCATCGGCCGGCCGGTGAGCCTCAAGACCCGGGAAATCGCCCAGCAGATCGGCATTTTTCTCTTGATGATGCTCATGGTTTTTGTTTTTTACAATGACATCATGCGGTTTTTTGAAAAGTAGGAGAACATGCCCCACAGACTTGAAATTACATTAAAACCGGAATTACTGGATGCCGAAGGGCAGGGGATATGCCACAAAGCAGCCGCGTATTTTGATATCCGGATCATGGATGTCCGCACGGTCCATGTCATCACCCTGGACGTGGATCTGACCGTAGACCAGCGGGAGACCGTCCGCACGGAAATTTTCACCAATCCCGTGACCCAGGCTTCCGCCTATGATCCACTGCCTCTGGCCTTTGACTGGTGCATCTGGGTGGGATACCGTCCCGGTGTCAAGGACAACCCCGGCAGCACGGCGAAGGAGGCCGTCGAAGAGGTGCTTGCAATTCGTCTGGCCCCCCATGCGGCGGTTTATACGTCCCGGCGTTACTGCCTTAAAGGCCCGCATCTGACCCGGTCGGACGTGGAACTCGTGGCCCATGAGCTTCTGTCCAATGACATTATTCAGCAGGTGCGGATTTTTGATAGAAAGGAATGGGACGCACGAACCGGCATCGGGATTATTATTCCCAAAGTCCGCCTGGACCACACGCCCACGGTCGCGGTCATTCCCGTGGACAGCGACGCGGCTCTCATGGCGGTCTCGGACCAGCGGAATCTCGCGCTGAATCCCAACGACGTCCCGGTGATCCGGGCCTATTTTCAGGACCCGGCGGTCCTTCGTCAGCGCAGCCGGAAGGGGCTTTCCGGTCCCACGGACGTGGAACTGGAATATATTTCCCAGGCCCGGAGCGACCACTGCAACCACAACACGTTTCGCGGGCTGTTCACCTATACGGATGCGGCCACGGGTACGACCGAGATCGTGGACAATCTGTTTAAAACCTGCATCGAAGCCCCGACACTGCTGCTGAAAGACCAAAAAGACTGGGTTGTGTCCGTGCTCTGGGACAATGCCGGCATCGGCCGGTTTGACAAGAATCATTATTACGTGATTACCGGCGAAACCCACAATTCGCCGTCCAACATGGAAGCTTATGGCGGAGCCATCACCGGCATCGTCGGGGTTTACCGCGATCCCCTGGGAACGGGCCTGGGCTCGCGGCTGATCATGGGCAGTTACGGATTCTGCGTGGGAGACCGGAATTACAAAGGCGATCTCAAGCCCAAACTCCATCCCCGGCGGCTCCTGGACGGCGTTATCGAAGGGGTGAGGGACGGGGGCAACAAAAGCGGGATTCCCACGGGATTCGGCCAGGTCACGTTCCATCCGGGCTATATGGGAAAATGCCTGGTGTTTGTGACGGCCCTGGGACTGATGCCGGCCATGGCTGCGGGCAGGCCCACGGAAGTGAAAACCACATCTCCCGGCGAACACATTGTCATGTGCGGAGGCCGGGTGGGCAAGGACGGCATTCACGGGGTCACGGCCTCATCGGAAACTTTTTCCGCCCACACCCCCGCCGGCCATGTTCAGATCGGAGACCCCTACACCCAGAAAAAAATGCACGATTTTCTCCTGGAAGCCCGGGACGAAGGGCTGATCGCCTATATTACGGACAACGGCGGCGGGGGCCTGTCGTCATCCATCG
>PCSG01000293.1:2986-3338 GCA_002772195.1 Desulfobacterales bacterium CG23_combo_of_CG06-09_8_20_14_all_51_8
GGGGCTGCGAGGTGTACTTAGAAAAAGTGCCCCTGAAATACGACGGCCTTGACCAGTGGGAAATCTGGATATCCGAATCCCAGGAACGCATGACCGTGGCCGTGAAACCCGAACACATCGACCAATTCATGGCCCTATCCCGGCGGCACGCCGTGGAAAGCACGACCATCGGCAAATATACGGATTCCGGAAAACTCCACATCACTTACAACGGCGGAACCTGCGCCTATGTCAATATGGATCTGCTCAAATCCGGGTTTCCCCAGTGGCGGTTTGACGCCGTCTGGCAGGGGCCGGAAGAGCGGGGCCTCCATGAGCCGGTGCTGGGCGAGCCCAAGGATTTCAATGCCCT
>PCSG01000144.1:0-1605 GCA_002772195.1 Desulfobacterales bacterium CG23_combo_of_CG06-09_8_20_14_all_51_8
GCCCGAAGACATCACCTGCGACACCAAAATCATTCCCGTGCATATCGACGCTTATCTGAAACAGGGCCATCCGGTAGAAGACGCCTTCCGGCTGGCGGTCAATGATTTTGAAGGGTCCCACGCCATTTCCATGCAAACGGACCTGGCGCCGGGCAAACTGTTTCTGGCGTTAAAAGGCAGCGGTCAGGCCATATTCGTTGGACTGGCCCAGGACCATTATGTGTGCGCCTCGGAAGTTTACGGACTGGTTGAAGAAACATCGGAATTCGTCAAACTCGACGGCGAATCCATCAACCCGAACCCATCCGGTCAGGGCGTCAACGGACAGATTTTTATTCTGGACCCGGCGGCAGGCAATGGGCTTGCCGGCATCCGGGCCATGTCCTATGACGGAACGCCTATCGATCTGCATCCGGGCCTTATTCGCAAAACCCACCTGACCTCCCGGGACATCGACCGTCAGGATTTTGATCACTATTTTCTAAAAGAAATATCCGAATCCCCGGCTTCGGTCCGCAGAACCCTTGAAAACCGATGGAAAATCCAAGGGACCACTGAACAGAAATTTATTGTCTTCCTGAACCCGCAAGCCGTTCCAGAAAAAATTGAAACCGCATTTAAACAAAATACAATCAAACGGATTTTGCTGATCGGCCAAGGTACCGCCGGAGTGGCGGCCCAGGCTATCGCCGACATCCTCCGCTATTATCTTCATGATCAGAACTTTCACATAGAAGCCTTGAAATCTTCGGAACTCAGTGGATTCAACCTCGGAGAAAAATCCGCCCGCCCTGTTCAAGACACCTTGCTGATTCCCATCAGCCAGTCCGGCACCACCGCAGACACCAACCGGGCCGTGGATATGATGAAAAAGCAGGGAGCCCTTGCCATCGCCATTGTCAACCGCAGGGATTCGGACCTCACGTTTAAAGTAGACGGCGTGATGTATACCAGCAGCGGCCGGGACATTGAAATGTCCGTAGCCTCCACCAAGGCCTTTTATTCCCAGATCATCGCCGGGACCTTGCTCGGCCTGTATTTCGCCCAGATCACCGGATGCCGCGGCGCTGCGTTCATCTCCAACGAAATCAAGGAAATGATCGAACTTCCGGCCCATATGGAAACGATTCTTTCCGAAAAAGACCGGATCGCGGCATCAGCCCGGCGCAACGCCACGGCAAGGACTTACTGGGCGGCCGTGGGCAGCGGTCCGAACAAGGCGGCGGCCGATGAAATCCGCATCAAACTCAGCGAACTCTGCTACAAGACGATTTCTTCCGACTATGTGGAAGACAAAAAACACATTGACCTGTCTTCCGAACCCCTGATCTTTGTCTGCGCCGCAGGGACCCGGCGCAGTGTCATCGGCGACATCATCAAGGACACGGCCATTTTCCACTCCCACAAAGCCCTGCCCATTGTTATCTGCGACGAGCACGAAGACCGATTCGCCCCCTATGCCACGGATATCATCCATGTGCCGTCGGTCAGCGAGCATTTCGCGCCCATCTTAAACACCCTGACGGGCCATCTCTGGGGATACTACGCGGCCCTCACGATCAACGAAGGCTCCCGGTTCCTCTATGATTTCCGAAAAGACCTTCA
>PCSG01000144.1:1628-5280 GCA_002772195.1 Desulfobacterales bacterium CG23_combo_of_CG06-09_8_20_14_all_51_8
AATCGCACTTGAAAAAAGCTTCCGGGAAAAAATCATCCGGTTTTACCATGAATTTCGCAAGCGCCAGGAGGAAAACCGCCTGTCCGCCGCCATCGGCACGAATGCGTCCACCCACCTGATCCTTCTGCTGAAATATCTCGGCGGCAGGCTTCCCATAACGGATTTTGAGATGGATTTCGGCATTAAGGGAACCGCGGCCAACATGTTCAACAAACTGTTCGAATCCCTGAGTCTTGCCATCAACTGTCTCGCACGGCCCGTGGACGCCATCAAGCACCAGGCCAAAACCGTCACCGTGGGCACCAGCCGCATCGAGGAAAAAGCCGAAGGCCTGTTGTTTGATTTCCTGAAATCAAAGGATTTCTCACCGGCCCAGCTGACCCTCAGCAATATCATGGTCATCAAAAATCTCCAGGAAATTATCAATCGGATCAAAGGCGCCACTCTGTACCGCATCACCGGCATTAACCTCCTGGGAGAACCCACGGATGAAACCTGCATCGAAGTGATCGAGAAAACCGGCACGTCCGCATCCCTGACCTCCCGCTCCGAGCATGACAAGCACCTGAAAGGCACCAAAAAAATCATTGTCCGCCGGGGAAACGTCTATATCGGCAAAGGCCGCAAGGACGACCGTAGCATTCTCGTCATTCCGCTTATTTCAAGTGATCCGTCCCGGCCCAACACCATCGAGTTTTTGCTGCTCCTGGACATCGATTTCAACCCATCCGTCAGCTTGGAAGCCAAGGTCAAGGCCCTGGGCGGCAAGCACGAACACATCAAGAACCTGGTCCAGGAAAACAATATTATCTGGGAAGACAAACTTCTGGAACTGGTGGATATGGCGGATGTGTTTGGATGGTCAGCGGAAAAAGTGGCGGAATCGATTATCGCGAGACTGAGTTAATCATCAAATAACCACCGGCGGACATCCTTTTTTGGGTTCCACTGTTTTTCAATTTCAGGAGAGACCATGAAAAAAAACACCCCGCATTCATTTCTAAAAATCCCTTCGGACTTCACGAGCAAGAATACCCGGTGCAGCGGTGAGCTGTACCTGCCGGAAGGCATAATCAATCCGCCGGTGGTGATCATGGCCCACGGGTTCGGCGCGGAAAAAGCCTTTGGACTGCCCGCCTATGCCGAGACCTTTGCCGGGGCGGGCCTTGCGGTCTTTCTGTTTGATTACCGGTGTTTCGGGACCAGCGACGGCGGGCCCCGAAATTATGTGGACCAGGGACGTCATCTCCAGGACTGGAAAGCCGCCATTGAACATGTCCGCTCCATTGCGGACGTCAATACCCAGAAAATCGCCCTCTGGGGAAGCTCCTTTAGCGGCGGTCATGTCATTGTAACGGCGGCCCGGGACCACAAAATTTCAGCCATTGTGGCCCAGGTGCCGTTTGTGGATTCGATTTCCACCACCTTCAAGCTCGGCGGCAAATTCCTTCTTCAGGCGGCCCCCCATGCGATTCGGGACCTTTCACGCATCATCACCTTTCGTTCTCCCCATTATGTCAAAATCATTGGAAAACCAGACGAATTCGCCATCATGAACACCCCGGAATCCTATGCCGGGTATTCCTCGCTGATTCCGAAAAATTCAACGTGGGAAAACAAATGCCCGGCCCGCATCCTCCTCAGGTTCGGTCTCTATCGTCCCATTGCATCTGCCCATAAAGTCCAGTGTCCGGCCCTGATTATGCTCGGACAAAAAGATTCTTTGATCAATGCAGCGGTTGTGGAAAAAACCGCGAAAAAAATCCCCAACGGCCAACTGGTAAAATACCCCTTCGGCCATTTTGACATTTATACCGGCAGCGCGTTTAAAAAGGCGGTGAAACGGCAGACGGAATTTCTTCTGACCCACTTACGCCCTGAATAACCAATCGTATATTTAAAGGAGAATGCGCATGGACGAAAAAAGCTGGCACCATTCTTATGCGCCGGGTGTTTTGCCGTCGCTGACCTATGATCAGACCACCGTGTCCCAAGGCTTTTCCCGATCCGCAAAAGCATTTCCCAACCGCCCTGCCTTAAATTATATGGGCAATATCATCTCATATGCGGCCCTGGAATCCATGGTCAATGCTTTTTCGCGAGTCCTGACAGCCATGGGCATCCGGCCGGGGGACAAGGTGGCGGTCTGCCTCCCCAATATTCCCCAGGCCATTATCGCCGATTATGCGATTTTCCGGATCGGGGCGGTGACGGTCATGTGCAACCCGCTGTATACGGAACGAGAACTGGCCTATCAGCTCAATGATTCCGACTCCCGCCTGATCATCACTCTGACCCTGCTGGTGCCTCGCATTGAAAAAATTCAGGCTCAAACCAAAATTGAAAAAATCATCGCCTGCCACATTCATTCCTATCTCCCGTTTCCCAAAAAACAGTTGTTTCCTTATGTTCGCAAACAAATGTACCGAAAAATCACTCCGACTGAAAATGTAAAAATTTTCAAAGACCTGATCCGGACACAATCCAGCGGCCCGGTGGAAGACCAAAGCCGATGGGAGGATATCGGCGCCCTCCTTTACACCGGCGGCACCACCGGCGTCAGCAAGGGCGTGATGCTCACCCATGCCAATCTGAGCGCCAATGTCCAGCAGTTCGCCGCCTGGTTTCCGGACCTGAAAAAAGGCACGGAAAGCCTTGTGGGCAATTTCCCGGTCTTTCATTCCGCAGGATTCACGGCCATCCAAAATTTCTGCCTGTGGCAGGCCTATGAAATCATTCTGGTGCCCCGGCCCGAACCGGCCATCAACATCGAAATTTTCAAAAAATACAAGCCCACGTTTCTTCCCGGGGTTCCCACCATTTTCGTGGGGCTGCTGGCGGACCCGAATTTCCGCAAACTCGATTTTTCATCCATCAAAGGATTTTTCTCGGGTGCCGCGCCTCTGGCGGCGGACACCATACGGGATCTTAAAAATCTCACCGGCGCCGACATGTGCGAAGTTTACGGGTCCACGGAAAACTCGCCCATCGTGACGGTGACCCCCTGGGGCGGCAAAATCAAACCCGGAACCGTGGGATGCCCGGTGCCGGACACGGACGTCAAAATCGTGGATATTGAAACCGGAAAAATGGAAATGCCGATGGGCGAAACCGGTGAAATCATCATCAAAGGTCCCCAGATCATGAAAGGCTATTACAAAAAACCGGAAGAAACCGCCAAAGTCCTAAAGGACGGCTGGTTTTATTCCGGCGATATCGGCAAGTTCGATGCGGACGGATATCTGACCATTGTGGACCGGAAAAAAGACATGATCATCGCGGGCGGATACAATATCTACCCCCTGGAACTGGACAATGTGCTGTTTGATCACCCGAAAATACTGGAAGCCTGCGTCATCGGCGTCCCGGACACCTACCGGGGGGAAACTGTCAAGGCGTTTATTGTGCCTAAAAAAGGAGAGAATCTCACCGAAGAGGAAGTGATTGCCTATTGCAAAAAAAATCTGGCCGCGTATAAAGTCCCCAAGCAAATTGAATTCCTGGAAGAACTCCCCAAAAGCACGGTGGGCAAAATTTTGAGACGCGAACTCAGGGACCGGGAACTGGCGAAAAAATTATAAAAAAAATAAACAGACATGACCTCTTCTTTTCTCGACAGGGATTACACAATTTCTTTAAAAGACGCCTGGAA
>PCSG01000120.1:0-147 GCA_002772195.1 Desulfobacterales bacterium CG23_combo_of_CG06-09_8_20_14_all_51_8
TTATTGACTTTAGCGTCAGCACTAACCCGTTTATGCCCCCACCAGGGGTAAAGGAAATCTTTAGTACTATCGCCATTGACCACTATCCCGATTCAGAGGCAACCGAACTTAGGCAGTGTCTTTCGGAAAAACTGGGGGTGGCACCAG
>PCSG01000120.1:225-367 GCA_002772195.1 Desulfobacterales bacterium CG23_combo_of_CG06-09_8_20_14_all_51_8
TCCTGATTCTCGAGCCAACCTTTGGTGAATACAAGGTCGCCTGCCAAATCATGGGTTCGGAGGTTTTTGAGCAATGGGGGAGGGCAGAGGAGAACTTTGCCCCGAGAATAGAAGAGACAGCCAGCCTTATCAGGCAACGCCG
>PCSG01000120.1:476-601 GCA_002772195.1 Desulfobacterales bacterium CG23_combo_of_CG06-09_8_20_14_all_51_8
GATGAGGCTTACATCGAATTCGCCCGGGACCCGGAATGCCTGGACGGGCTGACGCAGATTTCAGCGGACCGTCCCCTGGCCGTACTTCGGACATTTTCCAAGATATACGGACTGGCGGGGATTCG
>PCSG01000120.1:668-3792 GCA_002772195.1 Desulfobacterales bacterium CG23_combo_of_CG06-09_8_20_14_all_51_8
GCCAATTCCCTGGCCCAGATCGGGGCGGCGGCGGCCCTGGATGATGAGGATTTTTTTAATCAGACCCGGCAGTTGATTCACTCGGAACTGGCTTTTCTTCAGGACGGGTTGAAAAAAATGGGCGTTCTTTATTTTCCCACTCAGGCTAATTTTTTTCTCATCGATGTCCGGCAAAATGCCGGGATTGTATTTGAAAAACTGCTCCGACGGGGAGTCATTGTCCGGTCCATGGTCTCTTACGGGTATCCGGAATACATCCGGATCACCGTAGGCCTCCGGGCGGAAAACGTCCGATTTTTAAAGGCCCTTGAAACGGTTTTGGCGGAGAAAAATTCATGAAAAAACTCCTCATCACCATCGACGGGCCGGCCGGCGCGGGGAAGACCACCGTCAGCAGAGCACTTGCCGAGCGGTTGCAGTACAGATACATTGACACAGGGGCCCTGTACCGGGGAGTCGCCCTGGAAGCCAGGGAAAATGGCATACCTCCTGAGGACGACCAGGGCCTTGAAGCTCTTTGCAAGGGCCTGGAGCTGGCTTTTATTCGAAATGAAAACGGGGTGCGCCTGTATTCCGGGGAAACTGATATTTCAGATGCCATCCGGACCCCGGAAATGTCCATGATGGCATCGGCGGTTTCAGCACGAATGGTGGTGAGAAAGGCCCTTTTAGATATTCAGCGCAGAATGGGCGCTGAAAAAGGCGCGGTTTTCGAAGGCCGGGATATGGGCACCGTTGTTTTTCCGGACGCGGATGTGAAGTTTTTTTTGACTGCGGATTTAAACGTTCGGGCCATTAGGCGGCACCGGGAGCTTGAAGAAAAACAGGCCGCCCAGAAGTTTGAGGAAGTGGAAAAAGACATGGCCCTTCGGGATGCGGCCGATTCTTCCCGTGCCCTGGCGCCGCTGAAGCCCGCCCAGGATGCGGTTTTCATCGATTCAACAGAAATTTCCGCCCAATCGGTGATTGACCAGATGATGAAACATATCCGAAAAAAGATTGACGATGCGGCCTGAACACCGCCAAAAATCTTTCAGCCTGCCCACGCCGCCGGCAGTCAGCTGGTTGGATTTTGTCCTGCCGGTGCGCTTGTTAAAACGTCCTTTAACATCTTTTTTTCATAAAAATTTTCTTTCCAGATCCCTGGAAACAGATATACGGCGCTAAATTTCGCGCTGTAAGAAATTTATATGTTGTGTTTTAACATCAGGTCTGTTATCTGAGCCTGATTATACTGATTCCGGGCGATTGCCGGACGGTATAAAAAAAATCGGCTAAAGGAGAAAATAGTTAATGGAAAATTTAGTAAACAATTCTGAAAACAGCCAGCCCGACACGGACACCGGGTTGGAAAATGCGGCGCAACCGGCGCCGGGTGCTGTCCTGACGGGCGATTCCGATCCCAAAATGGAAGATTTTATGTCCATGTATGAGGAAAGCCTCAAGCATTTTGAAGAAGGAGAAGTCGTTACCGGTACCATCATTTCAGTTGACCGGGATCATGTTCTGGTGGACGTGGGCTACAAATCCGAAGGTCAGATTCCCATTCATGAATTCAAAGATGAAAACGGGAAGATCGATGTCAAGTTAAATGACCGGGTGGAGGTCATGATCGAAGTATGGGATGAAGAAGAAGAACGGGTCATTCTGTCCAAGGAAAAGGCCGCCAAAGTCAAGGTCTGGGAAGCCATCAAGGATATTCATGAAGCGGACGGAACCATTGAAGGCGTGATCACCAACCGGGTCAAAGGCGGGTTTTCGGTGGATGTCGGAGTCCAGGCGTTTCTTCCCGGTTCCCAGGCGGATTTGCGGCCCATTCGGAATCTGGATGAAATGGTCGGGAAAACCCTTGACTTTAAGATATTGAAATTCAATCGGAAACGTAACAATATCGTCCTTTCGCGGCGGGCGATTCTGGAATCCGAGCGGGAATCCAAACGCTCCGCGACCCTGGCTTCCATTGAAGAAGGCAGCGTCATGGAAGGCGTGGTGAAAAATATCACCGAGTACGGCATTTTTGTCGATCTCGGCGGAGTGGACGGCTTGCTTCATATCACCGATATTTCCTGGGGACGGGTGAAACATCCATCGGAACTCTACAGCGTCGGGGATACCATTAAAGTCAAAGTGCTGTCTTTTGACCGGGAAAATGAACGCGTTTCCCTGGGCATGAAGCAGCTGGTTCCGGATCCCTGGACCACGGCCCAGGAGAAATATCCGGTAGGCACAAGGGTTCATGGCCGGGTGGTCAGCCTCACGGATTACGGCGCGTTTGTGGAAGTCGAAGAAGGCATTGAAGGATTGATTCATGTGTCCGAGATGTCCTGGACCCGCAAGGTCCGCCATCCGTCCAAAGTCGTTTCCGCTGGCGAAGTGGTGGAAGCCATTGTGCTGGATATCCGGCCGGAGAACCGGCGGATTTCCTTAGGCATGAAACAGATCACCCCGAACCCCTGGGATATGATCAGTGAAAAATACCCCATCGGGTCGACCATTGAAGGAAAGATTAAAAACATTACGGATTTTGGTATTTTCATCGGTATTGATGACGATATTGACGGTCTGGTCCATATTTCCGATATTTCCTGGATCAAACGCATCAAACATCCTTCGGAACTGTATAAAAAAGGCAATATCATTCAGGCCCGGGTGCTGGACATCGATAAGTCCAATGAACGTTTTTCCCTGGGAATCAAGCAGCTGGAGGACGACCCCTGGAAGACGGTCGCCGAGCGGTACCCCGCAGGGACTGAAATCAACGGCACCATCACCAATATCACGGACTTCGGGATTTTTGTCGAACTCGAAGAAGGCATTGAAGGTCTGGTGCATGTATCTGAAATCAGCAAGGAAAAAATCAAAACCCCGGTGGGTCGGTATGAGGTCGGCGCTACCCTGACGGCCAAAGTCATGAGCATCAATACGGAAGACCGGCGCATCGGTCTGTCCGTCAAACGCCTCGGAGATGATGACGACCAGGCCATTCTTGAAGAATATGTGACCAAGTCCAATCCGGCGCCGTCCAGCTTTGGAGCGATTTTAAAGGAAAATCTTCAGGAAAAATTAAACGGAAGGGCGAAGACAGCTGAGAAAGAGGCTGCGGATACCGTGGATGCCGTGGATG
>PCSG01000043.1:0-377 GCA_002772195.1 Desulfobacterales bacterium CG23_combo_of_CG06-09_8_20_14_all_51_8
GTTTTTCGTCGGCAATCCCTTGTCATTCTTACTTTTCTTTTAAAAGTGGTAAGATGGGGGACGTCTTTAAATAATTAAACAACTCGTTCTTGGTCTTTCTTTGTTTTTCGTCGGCAATCCCTTGTCATTCTTACTTTTCTTTTAAAAGAGAAGTACGCAGAACCCAGCCCTGCGCTGCGGCGTTTCCTGCCCCTTCCGGATTCAGTTGCGGGGTCAAAAATTCGCTCCATGAAGTATAAGTGTATAAGTGGGGACGTCTTTAAATAATTAAATAACTCGTTCTTGGTCTTTCTTTGTTTTTCGTCAGAGTTCCGGGGACACCTCACTTAATCTAATTGATCTCCCTCTTTTGAATGAATTGAAAATCCGGGCATGAA
>PCSG01000043.1:391-11527 GCA_002772195.1 Desulfobacterales bacterium CG23_combo_of_CG06-09_8_20_14_all_51_8
CCGACTTTTGCGGTTGCGCGTTGACAGGCAAAACCGATTCTGTCATGAAGAAAATTTCACAGTCCCGGCGAAAATCGCCGCTATTTCCTGTGGCGCTCACCGGTGCCTGAAACCCAATGGTTAAAAATGTCTTGAACCCTTCGACCTATATGAAATGAGAGATGTTTATGAAAGTCGCGTTGATCACCCCGCCGTATCCATTGGAAGAAGTGCCGTCCCCCCCCCTGGGCATCTGCTATGTGGCGGCGGCCTGCGAAGCCGCCGGGGCGGAAGTAAGAATTTTTGACTATATCGTCAGCCAGTACACCCCTGATAAACTGCATCGCCAGATGGATGAATTCCAGCCGGATGTGGTGGGCGCTACCTCGGTGACCATGAATTTCCCGGTCGGCGCAGAGATTTTGAAGGCGGCAAAGCAGCATAACCCGTCGGTCATTACGGTGATGGGCGGTCCCCATGTGTCTTTTGACGCCAAAAATACCCTGACCCGGTTTCCGGAAATCGACGCGATTATCGTGGGAGAAGGGGAGAACACATTAATGCAATGGATGCCGGCGGCAGGGAGCCGGTCCGCCTGGCACGGTATCAAAGGCTTGGCGTTTATGGATGGGGGACAGTTTATTTCGACCGGTCCGGGGGAGTTTATTGAAGATCTCGACGCGCTGCCGCTGCCGTCCCGCCATCTCCTGCCCCTGTCCAAGTACAAGGCTTTGGGATTCCCCATCAGCATCATCACCAGCCGGGGATGCCCCAATAAATGCATTTTCTGTCTGGGCCGAAAAATGGTGGGGTTTAAAGTCCGGTATCGGGACACAACCCGGGTGGTGGATGAAATTGAGTCCCTTGTGAGCAAAGGATTTGAACGGATCAACATCGCCGATGACCTGTTCGTATCCAACAAAAAACGGGTCCGGCGGCTGTGCGAGGAAATTTTAAACCGGCGGATCAATTTCGGCTGGAGCGCCTTCGCCCGCGTGGATACGGTGGATGAAGAAACCCTGACCCTCATGCGGCGCGCCGGATGCGATGCGGTCAGTTTCGGCATTGAGTCCGGCAATCAGGAAATGCTGGAGCGGGTCCAGAAAAGAATTACCCTGGACCAGGCCCGGCGGGCGGTTCGCGCATGCAAAAATGCGGGCATGATCGCCCATGCCTCCTTTATGGTCGGGCTTCCCGGAGAAAGCCGCGAGACCATGCAGGATTCCATGGAATTCGCCCGGGAGCTTGCGATTGAACACGGTTATCATTTCCTTTCCCCGTTTCCCGGCACCACTGTCCGGGAGCATGTGGCGGACTATGATCTTGAAATTTTAACGGAGGACTGGGCCCGCTATGATGCCAATACCGCCATTGTCCGGACGTCGCATCTGGATCCGGAATCCATGAATGCGTTTGTCGCCGAAGCGTATGCGCCGATTTTTGAAAAATGGAATGCCCTGAAACAGAAGCACGCAGACGGAAAGAGCACGCCGGATGAGGCGCTGCAAGTGGAAAGTGAAGGCCGCCTGCGGCTGATTTATGATATTCTCTCAAAAGATCTGGTTGAAAAAACAGGGTACTATCAAACCAATGGGAAAGAACCCATCCGGGAATTCAGCGCGCGCATTGCACAAGAAACAGGGATTTCCGATGAGTTTGTCTGCCGCTATATGAATCTCTGGGTGGAAAAGAAATTTCTGGGATATGCGGTCCAAAACGGCCGGGTCGCCTGGTTCTGGACCTCGACAAATCCCTGATCCGGGGCCCGTCGGCCGGATCATTTTCCGGGACCGAAATCACCCATGGCGGAGGGCCTGAATCCCTTCTTGTGCCGGTTGTCCGGATATGCTATCAATCATGGGAGTTGAAAGAATGTCCGGCGTCGGAACAGCCAATAAAATAAAGAGGAGGTTTTGCTTGATGAACAAGATCACAGGGGGGATATTTGCCGCCATCATTATTATTGCCATGAGTTGCGGATGCACGTCCAAGCTGGTGCGCATCGATTCCAGGCCGGGGTTAGCGGAAATCCGGATCAACAATGAATACATGGGCAAAACACCGATGTATCACCGCTTCTATGATTTGTGGCATCCCTGGCCCATGGAAAAAACCGATGACTATATGATCCAGGCCCAGTTGCCGGGCCATGAACCCGAAGTCCAGATTTTTCATGAATCCCCGGAGCCTGCGGATATCAGTTATGTCCCGGATGAAATCATTTTTAAAATGCTTCCCCAGGATCAACCGGCGGCCACGGAATAAGTGTTCCGGTAATCATATCCGTTTTAAACGGTTAAAATGGTTTGCGTCCGATATGGATCGTGGCGATGCCTAATGTCAGACGCCTCCAGCGGATATTTTCAAATCCCGTCCGGCGCAGGGTAGCGGCGAACTGATCCGGCGGCGGAAAATGGATGACCGATGCCGGAAGGTAATCATAGGCTTTGACGTGTTTTGAAAAAAAAGCGCCGATCATGGGCAGAATTCGGGTGAAATAGAAAAGATACAGGGTGAGAAGGAACCGGCTGGAGGGGGTGGCCAGTTCCAGAATTCCCACTTGGCCGCCGGGCTTTAAACAATTCAGAAACCCACCCAGGGCCGATTCCCGGTCCATGATATTGCGGATGCCGAAGGCGATGGTGATGGCGTCAAAGGTGTTCGGGGCAAAGGGCAGGCGAAGCGCGTTCGCCGCCACCAGCCGGACCCGGGCGCCGGTCTTTCCCTCTGATAGTTTGCGCCGGGCCAGTTTCAGCATCGCCAGCCTCAGCATTTCCGGGGCAAAATCCGCGCCCGCCAGCAATGCCGGATGCCGGGCCTGCTTTGCGATTTCCATCAGCACATCCCCGGTGCCGCAGGCCACATCCAGGACCGCTGCATTGTCCGGTAAATCCAGGGCCGATATCAGGGTCCGGCGCCAGACAACATCCTGGCGCAGGCTCAGCAGCCGGTTTAAGAAATCATACCGGGGCGCAATGGCATCAAACATCTCTCTGATAAACTCAAGTTCCATATTGACAATCTGGTTTTATGCATTAATGTAACGCAAAGGTTTTTTTGCCGTATCGGCTTTTATACCATAAGACCATCTGCTGTCAAAATTTTTACTGCGCTGAAAGATAAATGAGCTCCAAAAGAGATTACTATGAAGTCCTCGGCGTCAGCCGTGACGTGGACGCGGGGGAATTGAAATCCAGATACCGGAAGGTCGCCCTGAAGTATCATCCGGACCGAAATCCCGGAGACCCGAAATCCGAAGAGCTTTTCAAGGAAGCATCGGAAGCTTACAGTGTATTGTCCGATCCCCAGAAGCGCCAGATTTACGATCAGTTCGGCCATCGGGGGCTTGAAGGCATGGGCCGAGGGTCCGCCGGCGGGTTTGAGGATGTTTTTTCCAGTTTCGGGGATATTTTTGAGGATTTTTTCGGATTTCGCACCGGCGGCCGGGGAGGTCGAAGCAGCGCCCGGCGGGGCAGCGATCTGCGCTATGATTTGACCATTGATTTCCTGGAAGCGGCATTCGGCAAGGAGATGGAAATCGAAATCGAAAAATACGAAACCTGTCCGACCTGCGAAGGCAGCGGCGCCAGGCCCGGGACCTATCCGGAAACCTGCGCCCAGTGCCGGGGGACCGGTCAGTTTGTGCGAACCCAGGGCTTTTTTTCCGTTAAAAGCACCTGCCCCGGCTGCCGGGGCGCCGGTCAGGTCATCAAGGAACACTGCCCCCAGTGCAAGGGCCGGCAGCGGATTATTGTCACCAAGCGGGTATCCATCAAAATTCCCGCCGGCGTGGACAGCGGCTCCAAACTCCGGCTCACCGGAGAAGGGGAATCCGGCGTCCAGGGCGGGCCTCCCGGCGACCTCTATGTGTTCATCAACGTCAAGCCCCACGAATTCTTCAAGCGCAGCAACGCTGATGTCATCAGCACCGTCGAGCTGACCTTTGTTCAGGCCGCTCTTGGAGATGAAATCACGGTGCCGACCCTGACCGGTGAAGAAACCCTTAAAATTCCCAAAGGCACCCAGTACGCGGACACCTTCCGGCTGCCCGGCCAGGGGATTCCATCCCTCCGGTCCGGCGTTCGGGGGGACCAGATCGTTCAGGTGGACCTGAAAACCCCGAAAAATATGAGCAGAAAGCAGGAAGATCTGCTCAGGGAATTTTCCCGGCTGGAGTCCGACAAGCTAAGCAAAAAGTTCAAACGGTTTTTTAAAGGCGGATCAACCCAGGCTGCCAAGTAGATTTTTTAAAAGCATTTTATTTTTTAAATTCAGGATATAAACTGGCATGTATGAACTGAAAGTGGTTTCCCGGTTTGCCGCAGCCCATCAGTTGAAAATGGTTGCGGAAAAATGTGAAAATCTTCATGGCCACAACTGGCGGGTGGAAGTCTATGTTGCCGGACCGGAGTTGAACAGCGCCGGCGTGCTGATGGATTTCGGGGAAATCAAGGCCCATCTGCGGGAAATCATCAATACCCTGGACCATAAATTTTTAAATGAACTGGCGTTTCTTAAAAACGGCAACCCGTCATCGGAAAACATTGCCCGTTACATCGCCCAAACCCTTAGCGCGAAAATCGACACGCCCGGCGTGAGGGTTTCCCGGATAGGGGTATGGGAATCCGATGATTGCTGCGCTACCTATATCATCCCGTAAATTTTGACGGCTCCGTAAGCGGGTTATCCCGCCTTCACATTCCGGTTCCGGGATGGATCGTCAGCAGTTCATCCCTCGTGATCAGAGAGACGACATCCGGCACAAGCGCCCGGATCACCCCTATGCCGCCTTCCTCCTGCCGGTCGATTAAAACAATCACCCGCGAAACGATCATTCCTTCGGCCCGGGCCCGTTCAACGGCCTTGATGGTGGACCCACCGGTGGTCACGACATCCTCCACGATGGCGACCCGGTCCCCGGAGGCCAGGTCCCCTTCGATCCATTTGACAATACCGTGGTCCTTCTGGGTTTTACGGATGGAAAAGGCCTTGACCGGTTTTTGCTTGATTTCGGAAACAAAGGCGGCGGCCATGGCAATGGGATCCGCGCCGAAAGTCAGCCCGCCGACACCCTGGATATGGAGATCGCTGAAGGCGTCAAACACCAGGTGCCCGATGAGGTACATGCCCCGGGGGCTTAAGGTCACGGGTTTGCAGTTGACATAGAACCGGCTGGTTTTCCCGGACGCCAGCTTGAATACGGGGTCTTTGCTGTATTGGAAAGATTTTTCGCACAGCAGATGGATCAGTTCTTCTTTCATTCAAAAAATTCCTTCCTGCCGCCAGCAAAAAATGTTGATTCTATGAGAAATATTAGATAAATAATAACCCCCACTGAGTGGAAGAAGCATTTTATGGGATCAGTGGGGGGAGCAAGAAAAACTGGTCGCAGCACTCCTTGACTCAAGACGGACGTACCAGCAAAACCGGATCAGGTCAATCTTAAATTGAGGTGTTGATTCGTGTCGGCGGTCAATGGTCCTGGTATTTTGGGGCTCCGGCATTGGGAAAAAATTCGTCAAAGCCCGTCACTCGGCCTGGTCGCCGCTCGTGTCCAGCGCTCAGGCGGCGGTTGTGGAAAATGCCAATGGATCAGTTAGAAAAAGTCATTATACGCATGTCCAACGTCAGCAAACGTTATGGAAAAATGGACGCATTGAGCGGTCTAACGCTGGATGTGCATGAAAATGAGTTCGTTTTTGTGACCGGGCCCAGCGGGGCCGGGAAGTCTACTATGATTAAACTGCTGTATCTGGGAGAAACCGCGACGGAAGGAGAGATTCTCGTGGATGGCATAAATCTGGCCCGAATTACCCGCCGTCAGATCCCGCAGCTCAGACGCAAGATCGGGGTGATTTTTCAGGATTTCAAGCTGATCCCCACCCGTACGGTCTATCAGAATGTCGCCCTGGTGCTGGAGGCTGCGGGCTTAAGACCAAAGGAGATGCATCCTCTGGTGATGTCGGCCCTTGAGTGGGTCGGCATCGGTGACCGGGTCGATGAATTCCCGCCGGTGCTGTCGGGAGGCGAAAAACAGCGGGTGGCCGTGGCCCGGGCCATGGTGGGGAATCCCAAGATCGTTCTGGCGGATGAGCCCACCGGCAGCCTGGACCCGGATTCCGCGGCCCGGATTTTTATGCTGCTCCAGATCGCCCACCGGGCCGGAGCAACGGTGGTCATCGCCACCCATGATCAGCAGATGATCAGCAGCCATGGCGGCCGGGTGGTCCGGCTGGAAAAAGGGTGCATGACCCCCCAAAATCAGGGAGGCCGCCCTTCATGTTGATGTTTGCCGTCCGGCGGGCCCTGGCAGATATGGCCAGCCATAAATTTCTGCATACCGTGAGCATTGTCACCATCGCACTGTCGGTGTTTATCGTCAGTGCGTTTGCGCTTTTTTTCAATAACGCTACCGATTTTCTGGATGCCTGGCGAAAAGGCGTTCGCGTCATCGCCTACGTAGGGGGGCCGGTCAAAGACGATCAGCGGGCTTTTCTGTCGGAAACCATCGCTAAACTTGAAGGTGTGGCATCCGTTAAATTTATTTCCCGGGAAGACGCGTTCAATGATCTGAAAGAAAAAATCGGCGATCAGTCCTCCCTTCTGGACGGTCTGGATAAAAATCCCCTGCCCGATGCCTATGAAATCACCCTGACGGATGCGTATCGCGAGCTGACGGATATTGAAAAACTGGTTAAAAAAGTGGCCGCGCTGCCAGGGGTGGAAGATGTGGAGTATGCCCAGAAGTGGCTGCTGCGGTTCAATGGAATGTATAATTTGTTTAAAGCCACCGGCATGGTGCTGGCGAGTGTTTTTTTTATCGCCACCCTCCTGATCATCGCCAACACCATTCGGCTGATCATGTATTCCCGCCGGGAGGAAATTGAAATCGCCCGGATTATCGGCGCGGATGAAAAATTTATAAAATATCCGCTCTTTATCGAAGCCGTGGTCCAGGGAGGGATCGGCGGCGTCACCGGGATTTTGATGCTTTGTCTGGCCTTTGCGGCCTTTGTGCCGAATTTCGCGCCGGAAACCGGATTTGCTTTTTTCGAAATGCGCTTTATTCCGATGCGCTTTGGGATTGCCATTGTCTTGTGCAGTATGCTCATAGGATGGGTGGGGTGCTATTTATCCATCAGAAAATTTTTAACCTACTGATTTATTTATATGTAATGGCATTTTGCCTATCGATGCCGGCGACCTCCGGGGCTTTTGAAACCCGGGAGAGCGGGGTGGTCGTCTCCGACCGTCTCAACCTGCGCCGGGGAGCCGGGAGCGGTTATTCGGTGATCAAGGTACTGGAAAAAGACGCCCAGGTCCGGGTATTGTCCCATGAAAAGGACTGGCTCCAGGTGCTTCATGACGAGGATGTGGGATATGTGGCAAACCAGGACCGATTTATAAAGCTGTATGCCATTCATACGGTCACCGACGGTGACCGGCCGGACCTGGATGCCGCTGCCGCCAAAGCCGCTGATATCCGGAACAAGATAAAAGAGCAGACCGCTGAAGTCGCCCAGTATACGGATCAGGAAAAAGAAATTGTTGACCAATTGAATCAGACGGACATGGCCCTCCATCAGGCCCGACAGGCGGCAACCGCCATCAAAGCGGAACTGGCGGCTGTTTCCGCCCAAATCGCCGAACTGGAAAAATCCGTGCATCAGGTCCAGAATGAGATTGACCAGAGTAGCGGGTACGCGGTCAAATGCCTGGTTTCCCTGTATAAATTGACCCGGCTCGGGGAGGCGAACCTGTTGGCGTCGGCCACCTCTTTTCATGAGTTGATGCGTCGTCAGGACGCCATTGAAAAAATAATCAGCTATGATCATCAGGCGCTCGCGGAAATGATCGGGAAAAAGACCCATCTCCAGACCCTGATGGCCGGGCTCAACCAGCAGGAAAATGCCAAAGAGGCTTTAAACGCCCAGCATCAGGCGGCAGTGGAAAAACTGGCCCGGGAAAAATCAAAACGGGAAGAGTTGCTGGCGGAAATTAAAAATAAGAAAACCACCCGCCTGGCCAGCATTAAATATTTGAAAAATGCGGCCATCGGGCTCGATAAAACCATCACCGCCCTGCGCCGGGAAGTGGCTTCCGTCAAAAAAGAAACCAGCGCCCCGCCTCGGGAAATGGCTTCCGTCAAAAAAGAAACCAGCACCCCGCCTCGGGAGGTGGCTTCCGTCAAAAAAGAAACCAGCACCCCGCCTCGGGAGGTGGCTTCCGTCAAAAAAGAAACCAGCGCCTCAAGTCGGGAAATGGCTTCCGCCAAAGAATCGACCAGCCAGTTTTCGGCGTATCAGGGCTTGCTAAAAATGCCGGTTGACGGTAAGGTGATTTCATCATACGGCAAATACGTGGAGCCCCAGTCCGGCGCGCCGAGTTTTCGTAATGGTATTGAGATCCGGTCGAAACAGGGCGCTCCGGTGCGGGCGGTTTTTGCCGGAGAGACGGTTTTTTCAAGCTGGTTGAAAGGGTACGGCAACGTGATTATTATTGCCCATGGGAAAGATTTTCATACTGTTTACGCCCATGCCGAGGAACTTTTCCGATTAAAGGGCGAACCCGTGGAAACCGGAGAAGTCATCGCCACGGTGGGAGATACCGGCTCGATGAACGGACCGTCTCTTTATTTTGAGATACGCCATCAGGGGAAACCTGTTGATCCGCTTGAATGGATAAATAAAGGTTAAAAGGAGATCCAGATGATTCAGAAAAAAAAACAGTGGGTGAAAGGCGGATTGCTGACGGCGCTGATCGCGCTGGTGGTGGTTTCCGCGACGGTGGTATATGGCGATCTGGCCGGGCAGAAAACGGAAACCTATGAAGGGCTCAAGCTTTTCTCCGATGTGATCGCTGAAATTGAAAATAATTATGTGGAACCGGTGGAAGCCAAGAAGCTGATTGAAAAAGCCATTGAAGGCATGATGGGCAGCTTAGATCCCCACTCCGCATTTCTGCCCCCCGAAGCTTTTGACGATCTCCAGTCGGAAACCAAAGGCGAATTCGGCGGTATCGGCATTGTCATCACCATGCGTGACGGCCGGTTGACGGTGATTTCCCCCATTGAGGGAACCCCGGCGTACAAGGCCGGTGTTCAGGCCCAGGATATTATCGTCAAGATAGATGGCGAATCGACCAAGAGCACGATGCTCTGGGAGGCCGTGAAAAAAATGCGGGGAGACGCGGGGACAACGGTTAAAATTCATATTTACCGGAAGGGAGAGCCGGAGATCATGGAATTGACTCTGGTCCGGGCCATCATCCCCATGGAAAGCGTCCGGTCCGTGACGCTTAAACCCGGCTTCGGGTATCTGTGGATCACCAATTTCCGCGAAAACACAGCCGATGAAGTCGCCAAAGCATTAAAAGATATGGAAAAGGAGAATTCGCCGTTAAAGGGACTGGTTCTGGATTTGCGGGACAATCCCGGCGGTCTTCTGGATCAGGCGGTGAAAGTGGCGGATGTGTTTCTTGAAACCGGCACCATTGTCAGCATCAAGGGCCGGGAGGGAAAAGAAAGTGAAAATTATACGGCCCATCCGGATGGCGGTTCCAATCGCTATCCCATAGTCCTTCTGATCAACGGCGGCAGTGCCAGCGCTTCTGAAATTGTCGCCGGCGCCCTTCAGGACAATGGTCGGGCCCTGGTCGTCGGAACCACCTCCTTCGGCAAGGGGTCGGTCCAGACTGTCCGGCCCTTGCGGGACGGGTATGCGCTCAAATATACCATCGCCAGATATTATACGCCCAGCGGCAAATCCATCCAGGCCGAAGGCATTATCCCGGACCTGGTGGTCAAGCGGCAGCTTCTGGACGAGACCGCCGGCGACGGGTTTGACGCCAATCTGATCAAGGAAGGGGATTTGGAAAATCATCTGACTTCCGAAGAACCGGACGCGGCCCTGGAAGCCATTGAGGAAAAAATCGATGCGGCCGGAGAAAAAGATAAGGAGAAAACTGACAAGGATGCGGACATGACCGAGGCGGAAAAGATCATGCGGCTTCGGGACGCGGTTTATGAGCATAGTTCGTCGAATTCCAACGCCCTGCTGCAGGATTCTCAGGTGAATCGGGCTTATGAAATCCTCAAAGGATATGATATTTTTGAGGGCCTTTCCCGGAAATAGGCCCGATGGTAACGAAAAAAATCACCCCTTCCAAGAAAAAAGGCGACCCCGGAAAACAATCCGGTGGGCCCGGGAAATCCACGGCTGCGAAAAAAACAGCACCCCGGAAAAAGCCGGCCGGCGCGGATAAAAAACGCTGGCCGGCGAAGTCCCGGCCGGCCAAATTTCGGCCGGCCAAATTTCGGCCGGCCAAATTTCGGATGGATACCTTCATCACGGTGGCCGCCACGTCTTTTTTTGTTCTGTTCGGCCTGTTTGTCGCCTATGTGCTCCTGCACCCGAACATTCCGGAGAAATCGCCGTCGCCGGTTTTGTCGCCGCCCAAGAAAACGGTCCCCCTGAAAATCGCAAAATTTGAGAAACCGGATTTTGAAATTTTCCCGACGGAACCCATTTTGTCCCGAAGGGCAGCGGCCACGCCGGCGCCGGACAAGAAAACACCCCTGCCGGAGTCCCGGAAGATCCCCCCGGCGACTAAGAATGACGTGCGGCCGATGGTGGTGATTATCATTGATGATTTCGGCTATGACATGGAACTGGCTGAAAAATTTCTGGCCCTGGACCCGGCCCTGACCTGCGCGGTGCTTCCCAACAGCGTCTATGATCAAAAGATCGCGGCCCTTGCCCGGAAACAGGGGCATGAGCTCATGCTTCACCAGCCCATGGAGCCCGGGGAGTATCCCCTGGTGGATCCGGGGCCTGGGGCGCTTCTGACTTCTATGACGCCGGACCAGCGCATCGCTCAGCTCAACGCCAATATCGACCGGATTCCGGGGATTTGCGGCATCAATAACCATATGGGGTCCAAGACCACCACCTTGTCTGACGAAATGAACCAGATTTTTACGGTTCTGAAAAAACGGGGTCTGTTTTTTGTGGACAGCCGGACCACAGCCGCTAGCCAGTGTTTATCGTCGGCCCGGCTGTTTAAAGTGCCCTTTGCCGAGCGGGACGTATTTCTGGATCATGTGCGCAAGGAATCGGAGATCCGGACCCAGATCGATCAGCTGGTTAATATTGCCGA
>PCSG01000043.1:11536-12297 GCA_002772195.1 Desulfobacterales bacterium CG23_combo_of_CG06-09_8_20_14_all_51_8
CCGAGCCCTGGGTATCGGGCATCCCTATGAGGTCACGTATGAAGTGTTGAAAAAAGCCATGCCGGAGCTGAAAAAACGGGTCCGGTTGGTTCCGGCGTCGGCGATTGTGGAGGTGTTTTAGCGCCTTAAAAAAAATAATTGGATAATAATTAAAAAAAAGCTTGCTATTAGCGCGCACTGTGATACAAGGGGGCTAATCAATAAAGGCCCGCTCTTGATTGGCGGGCCAGTTTCTTTCTGAAGGAAAAATCCATTTTTCAAAGTGGCATCCTGCAGGCTGGAACCATGAGAATTTTTATTAAAAGGAGGATGTTACAATGGCTAATGGAACAGTAAAATGGTTTAACAGCACCAAGGGTTTTGGTTTTATTGAGCAGGAAAACGGCGGACCGGATGTGTTCGTTCATCATTCTGCAATCAATGCAACCGGTTACAAGTCCCTTAATGACGGCGACCGGGTCACTTTTGACATTGAGCAGGGGCAAAAAGGCCCTGCGGCTGCAAACGTGACGGTAGTCTAACCAACCGTTTTTAAGCAAGTGAGTTACAAAAGGCATTTCATCGGATTTCGGTGAAATGCCTTTTTCGTTGGATTTCATTCAATCGGTCAAGGAATATGTTCCGGCATATCCGTTTAGGATCATAAAGCAAACCGCTTCCCCTCGTCCCCTCCCATGAACGCATACCAGAAAGAACAACTCTATACCCTCCAAATGGTCCGGCGGCATCTGAAAGAATTGCCGGATTCCGAAATAACGCAT
>PCSG01000043.1:12308-13448 GCA_002772195.1 Desulfobacterales bacterium CG23_combo_of_CG06-09_8_20_14_all_51_8
AATCGCGGATTACCTGGACTTCAGATCCCGTGTTGCCGTTTTTCTGAGGGTGCATCTTAATGAAATCTGTACTGAAAAATGCTATCAAAGCCATCTCAGCGCCTGCTGCTCCAAGGACGGCATTGTCGCGTTTTTTGCGGATGTAGTGATAAACGCGCTTTCGGCTGGACAAGACAGTCTGGACCATCTGGAACAGGCCATTCAACATCCGGAAAAAGTCTTTAAATGCATTTTTTTGTCGGAAACCGGATGCCTCTGGCAGGTCAAACCCATTGTCTGTGAAATGTTTCTTTGTGATGCCGCGGAAGATCAGGCGTTTGTCCGAGACAAGGGTGCGATGAAGCAATGGGAAAAATTTAAGTCGGAAGAAAAGACCTTTACCTGGCCGGACAAACCCGTTGTTTTTGAAACCCTTGAAGCTTATTTTATGGCCCGGGGTTGCGACTCATCCCTCATGTACATGCACAAAAGTCCCGGACTGATGCGGATCAGGCAAAACAGGGGAAAATAAGAGCTGCAAAAGCGTCTCGTTTCTCCGGGCGCTTCACATATTGACCCTGCTTCGCCCCTTAAGTTTGAGGATTTTCCGGTGATGTCCTTATCCTCTGCGTCCCGGCGCCTCTGCGCGAAATAATTTTTCCGTTTCTCCATTTTAAACGATAACGGCGGAAAAGCCCGTTGGACCGGCGTCTCCGGGCGGGGCTATGGCCGGTGATTGAAAATCTTGGTGAGAAATGCCGGGAGCCGGTATTTCAGAACCGCGCGCTGCCACCGGCGGACGTATTTTCCCCGGAGTCTGCGCCGGTTAACGGGGGTTGTCCGGGCCTTGTCAAAGTCAATGAGGTACAGGCGGTTTTCCGGAGTCACCAGAATATTTCCCGGGTGAAGGTCCACATGGTGGATCTGGTTTTCAATTAAAATATCCACCTGCCGGGACAGTTCGGGCATCAAGGCCCGGGCCGTGTCCGGTTCCTTGCGGACGGCGTCGGCCAGGGTGATGGCGTGTCCAATTTCTTTGGTGATCAGCCAGGCTTGGTAGAAAAATTTGCCCCGACGGGCAAAGGCAACGGGTTCGGGAACGCGGACGCCCAGATGGTCTAAAAATTTCAGCAGTTCAAACTCGCACTGGGACCGGTAGCG
>PCSG01000260.1:0-147 GCA_002772195.1 Desulfobacterales bacterium CG23_combo_of_CG06-09_8_20_14_all_51_8
TCGTCCTTATTTTTCTGGCGTTGGGCAAAATCCGGATGCGAACATTGATCCGATATCCGGTAAAAGGTTTGGTGGCCGGATTATTGTTTTATAGCCATATCTTTTTTCATGGATACGGGATTTCCATGACCAAAGCGGCGTACATGG
>PCSG01000260.1:174-13384 GCA_002772195.1 Desulfobacterales bacterium CG23_combo_of_CG06-09_8_20_14_all_51_8
TCGGGGTGATATTCGGGGCGCTGGTGTTTGGCGAGGACAATTTTTGGATGCGTCTTTTCGGGGCGCTTTTGATGTTTTCCGGGGCAGTTGCCATTGTGCTGATGGCTGGGTGAGGCTATTCCAAATCAGAGAAACTTTATTAAAAGGAGAAAAATCATGAGGGGATCGTTTATGATCATTATTGCCATCGTGGCGCTGATTGTCGGGATTCTGACCATTAAAAATATGAAAACCGAAACCGAACCTGGCGTGGAGCGGGCCCAGACCATGGAGAAAGCCAAAGACGCGGCCCGGCAGGCCGACGATGCGACGAAACGGATTCAGGAAGCCGCGAAAAAGGCGGAGATGCCGAGTCTGGAATGACCCATGGCGTCCGGGGTTAATATAAAGGGTCACGCCGAAAGTCGAGGCATGAGGATGCGGGCCGTTTATGTGTGGTTTCTGATCCTGTTTTTCTGCGGATTAATGATTTCCGCCTGTGGGATTTTTTTAAAAAAAGAACGTCCCGCCGAGGTCATGGGGGAAAAAATCGCCGCCATCGCCCTGGGGTATAAAGGCGCGCCCTATCAATACGGCGGCACGACGCCCCGGGGTTTTGATTGTTCCGGTTTTACCGCCTATGTTTTTAACGAGGCCGGCATCTCCATCCCCAGGACCGCGAAGGACCAGTATCATCATGGCAGAGAGGTCGCCGATTCGGATTTAAGAAAAGGCGATCTGGTGTTTTTCACCCGGTGGGGCTTCCTGGAAAAATCGTTTTCCCCCTGGCACGTGGGAATTTACATCGGCGATAACCAATTCATTCACGCCGCCTCCACCAGCAAAGCCGTACGGCTGGATTCATTGGACGATCCTTACTGGCGGCGTAATTTCAAGGGCGCCCGGGATTTGTGTGAAGCAAGATAAGCCATAACTAATCGATTTTTATTATTTTTACTTATCTTTATATTGCTTTGCCAGTGCAGATATCCATACAGAAACGGCATGGCAAACAAGGCGATAATGAAACGGCTGGTCAAGGTGCCTTCCACGATGCTCAGATAATATGGCTCACCCGCAAACGCGGCCGTCGCAAAAAGAATGACGTCCAGCCCATGACCCCCAGAAGCGTTAAAAAAGCGCGGACCCAGAGCTGCATTTTCAGAATCGGTTTTCCAAAATATTCCCAGGCGATGGCTAAAAAAATCAGGTCAATAAAGGTGGCAAACGCGGAAGCGGTGTTGATCCGAAGACTGGGAAGCGGCATATGCGCCAGCTTCTACGACAAATATTTATTCTTCAAATTGGAAATTTCATTTTTCAGGCTGTCGATTAGACGGCTGCATACGTTCAGGGCGGCTTTTGTGATGATTTTAGTCTGGGCCTGATGGAATTTATGGTAGATGGCCTCGATTTTTTTCAGGGCGTCCTGGAGCATGTCATCCTCAAGGCCCGAGAAATCCACAGGTCCGTTCTGCATGAAGTCCGATGAGTCGAATTCATAGGGGACTTTTCCCGAGACTTTTTCCTTGACTTCGTCGGGCGCCGGGATGTCAAAATTTCCGGTAAGAATGTCGTTGAACCGTAAATCAATGATTTCCCGGGCGCATTGTTTGGCCACTTCCCAGTTTTTCTGCAGGTTGATGTTTTCCGTAAAATACTGCATGACGCGAAGTTCAAATTCTTTGTTTTTCATGCCGGCTCCTTTGTTTCAGGATGGTTGGTAAAAATGATCCGTGGTTTCTTGAGCGGTGGCGGATGAAGGGGCTTCCGGAATGGGAAAAGCATTTCCCCTCACATAAATCACCAGATGATCCCCCTCTTCTTCAATGATCGAAGAAATCTGCATCATGGCCCGCTCGGAAAATTTGATCCGTTCATTTTCATGGTCAAGATAAAGATGGTCGTCTCTGACATATAAATTGCCGGGATCGAGCGCCAGGAGTTTTCCGGTATTTAATGTCAGTATTATATCATCATTGATCAAAACCTCAAAAACAAAAAAAGCGGTGTCTTCCACCCGGAAGTAAACTTTCTCCAGAATTCCGTCCCGGACCTGGGCGATAAAATAGCCGTCATCATCTTTTGCAATGGACTGATGAAACAGATCGATGACTTTCTTTTTGCGGAATTTTCCGCTGCTGTTCCGCCAGCAGCCGGATTGATCCATCCAGAAGACCGCATCTTCTTTTTTAATGACTATTTCTTTCATATTGGTTGTCAATTTCAGGTCGTCATTATTAGCCGAACAGCTCGATTCATCGTTCCAGGCATGGGCTGGTTTGATTGATAGCTGCGGTGGCTTCGGCGACAATCCGCTTAATAAGTTCGAAAATCCAGGGTGTGTCCTGCATGATCCCGGTAACCTGGCCGAGCAGAAGGACGCCGTCTTCAATATCCCCATGGTTCAGGCTGCTCTGGCGACAAGGAAAAAGAGATGTTAAAGAATTAAAAAATACGGTATCATGAATTAAAAAATCTTTAAAATTAAAAATCTTGGCAAAAAGGCCGTGAGGTCAAAAAATCCAGCGGGAGGAAAAAATGAAAGCGGAAATCAGCAAAATGATGATGACGGCTGTGGCGGGAATGATGGTGTTTTCAATGGGGTGTAAAGGGCCTGCCATCGGGCTTTCCGGGAACACGCTCCGGCCGTGCCCGAAATCCCCCAATTGCGTGTCATCCATGGCCGAAGATGAGGACCACCTTATCGCGCCGTTTACCTATGAAGGATCTGCGGCGGAAGCAAGGGCCAAACTGATCGTCATTCTTGAATCCACCAAGCGGGCCGAAATCATCTCGTCAACGGATAATTATATTCACGCGGAATTTACATCCCTGATCTTCCGGTTCGTGGATGATGTGGAATTTTATTTTGATGATCAGAAACCGGTCATTCATGTCCGGTCCGCGTCCCGGGTGGGGTATTCGGATCTGGGGGCCAACCGGAAGCGGATCGAGGCCCTGCGGCAGCGGTTTAATTCGTGATTGGCCTATATCAAAATTTTTTTCTCCCGCTGAGGCGCTGAGCAGAGGGGATTATTTTTTGTCATTCTCTGCGCCCCTGCGTCTCTGCGCGAGATAATTTTTCTGCCTGATTCCAACGAGGAATGATGATGGACGGTGAATCTTTTTGCGATTTTCCCCATCCGGAATTAAACGCCCAGGTCACGGCCATCGGCGGCAGTTATTTCATGATCAAGGAAGACCGGCTGCCGATGGATGGCGAGGAGATTTTGTACCTGGTGGGGGTGGCCGTAATTGACACCTCCTGCTGCGGGTCCGGCGGCTGCGCCTATGCCCTGGTGCCGGGGATGGTCAGGCAATGGCGCTACAAAACCAGCCCCGAGGGCAGGCCGGTTTCACAAGTTTGTCCGGTGTTAGACGAAGCAACCAGAAAAAAAATTCGGGGCATAATTTTAAAAAAAGAATCTGTCCATCAGGTGGATTTTCTATGATGGACTACGCTTTCGGCTCATTGAGCAGATCCCGGAAAATGGTCAGGGCCGCTTCCGCGCCATGACCCGAGGCCGTGACGATCTGGTTGAACCCGCCCACCACATCACCGGCGGCGTAAATCCCCGGGACGCTGGTCCGGTAGTTTTCCTGCTGGATGAATCCTTGAGGTGTTTTCGCCACCCCGATCTTGTCCGCCAGGTCCACGGACGGCAGATAGCCGACGGCGATGAACACCCCGGCGGTCTCGATTTTTTTTGTTTCATTGGTGCGGGTGTTTAAAACCGTTACGGATTCCACGGATTTTTCCCCGGAGATTTCCTTGACTACCGTATTAAAGAGAATGGGAATGCCCGAGTTCTTGAGTTGTTTTGCCAGTACGTCCTGAGCGTCGAGCTTGTCGGTCCAGTGAATCACCGTTACATCCGCACCGATGTTTTTCAGGTGCAGGGCTTCGGTCACCGCGCTGTCGCCGCCCCCCACCATGACCACTTTCTGACCGGCGAACAGGGGGCCGTCACAGGTGGTGCAGTAGCTTACTCCTCGTCCGGACAGGCGGGACTCGCCCGGAACCCCGAGATGTTTGTGGGTGGCCCCGGTGGCCAGCAGCATGGCCCGGGTGATGAACCGGCGCCGGTTGGTGGTGATGGTCAGGGGTCGGCCCGGGGAAACCGTAAGCACTTCTTCCCCTTGAAAAATATGAACATATTCCAGGGCATGGCTGACCAGAATTTCCACCAGTTTTTTCCCGCCGATCTGGGTCAGGCCCGGATAATTTTCCACCATCGGCGTGAGGGCTACCTGGCCGCCGAGAATGTTACGCTCCAGCACCACGGTTTTAAGCCCGCTGCGGGACGCATAAATACCGGCGCTGAGTCCCGCCGGTCCGCCGCCCACGATCACGAGATCGGTTTCGATCTCCTCCGCGTCATTGTCAGGAATAAACAGGGTCTGCTGCTCCATTTTCTGCAATGACAGCATGAACAGCTCTTCAGGCTGAGCTCCCAGGGCGATTAAGGTTTCATTGGCGAATGTCTGGGGCACGGACTGGGCGTCATAGTCCCGGGCAATTTCGGAAAAGGCCTGGATGTCGATGATTTCAAGAGAAATCCGGTCGGGCGCCTCAACGGCCGCCTTGAGGGCGTTTATCGCCTGGGTGGGGCAGTGGGGCAGGACGGGCTCACGAACAGCTTGATATGGCGTTTGTCTTTGATCTGATCGAGAACCTTGCGGGAGGCGTCGCTGATGCCGGTTTGCCCAAATCCGACATAAAGAATGGCTTCTAAAAAGATCCGGCCTTCTTCCCCCACCGGCGCTCCCAGCCAGCGGATGGCGTATTTTTCCGGGGCGATCAAGAGGGTCGGCGAATGGGAGACCTTCCATTTTTTTGCCTGCTTGTGATCAAGGTCAAATTCGCGGAAGACAATTTTATCGGTCAGTTGCGCAAAATATTGCAGGGCCTGCCGGGCCGCGTCGGCAAACACATCGTTTTTCCCGGGCCGGGCGAACAGAACCACCGGAATTTCTTCCGGCATTTTTTTAAACATCTGCTGCAACTGCGTTTTTATTTCCTTTTGGGAGGATTCTTCCGGGTGGTCATGGGGCGTGGCCATTATCGCTCTCCTTTTTGGTTTATAATGCCATGAATCAGGGGTTATTTTATTATCCGTGAAAAATTATTTATATCAAGAGCAAATCCAGCCGCCGAATTCAGGGAACAGGGACCTGTCGCGGATTAATTTTTTTGTTGCCTGTTATTTTTTTGTCTGGAAAAGTGGGTATTTTCTGAAAGGTTTTTATGGAATCAGGATTTCACGGAGTATTTTGTTGCTCTGGAAATTAAGACGAAAGGAAATAGTTTATGAGCCATCACGACCATGACCACAATCACGATCATCACCATGACCACGACCACGACCATTCCCATAACCCGCCGGAAATGACTTTTCTGGAAAAGATGGAAAAACTTCTGGATCACTGGATCCAGCACAACGATGATCATGCGGCAAGTTATCAGGGATGGGCGGACCAGGCCCGGCAGCAGCATCTGGACGCCGTGGCTGACATCATAGAAGAAGCCGCCGAAATGAACCGGGCCATCAATGAAAAATTCGCCCGGGCCAAGGCCCTTATCGGTAAATAACCTGTTATATTATAGACGCTGAATCAGGTAGAAATAAACCGGCAGCCGGCACAGGGTTTTAAATTCCGTGAAGGTGTTTTTTACGGTCTGGACCGGCCCCATGTTTTCGAGAGGGGAAAAATAAATGGCCCCTTTGCTGTAAAAATGGTCGAGCTGGTTCCGGGTAAGTTCTAAGATGGCCGGTATGTGGGTTTCCGGCAGGTCCGCGCCATAGAGAAAATTGGCGGAGATCTCCACCCGGCTGTAGGCCTGATTGATGGTAATCATCCGGTGAAAGGCCCGGGTGACTTTTTCCCGGGTCAGGGGTTTTTGAATCCGGGACAGGGTTTCCGGGTCCGCGGATTCCAGTCCGATGTTGATGTAGGTCTCAAAGGGCAGGGCGTTTAGCATTTCAAACAGACCGGCATCCGCCCGAAACAGGGAATCCACGCTGCCGAACAAAAATAGTTTCGGCTCCCTCATGACGGAATTTTGCAGTTCCAATAGTTCATAAGCCTGCCGGGCCGCGAATTCGATCAGATTCGTCCCCGCGAACAAGGCGTCATGCTGGCCCAGAAAAACAGCATTATAATTGACGATATCCCGATCATAGAAAGCTTTTAACGCCAGAATCTGGCGGCGGATATCGTCTTTATCCCGGCGTTTGAAGCCGTTTCCGGATTTGACCCGGCAGAAGCCGCAGTTGTACAGGCATCCGTCGGCAATGGTGATGGGAATGATATCATATTCCACATGGCGAGTGTCCGGCGGCAGCACCGACACCGGCCCGCCGATGATTTCATGGAGCCGCTGCGCCCGCTGACCCAGGACCTTCGGCCCCATGGCAAGAACGCGCCGGATCAAGTCTTTTTCTTCTTCGGTTCGATCCCTCAGGTCCAGGGTTTTCAGCCGGTCCATAAGCCTGTGCCAGGCGGCAAAGGCTTCCGTGACTTCGGGGCTTTGAAACCGGTTTTGTCCGAAAATGCCGTTGCTGTCATAGGGCAGGCAGGGCACATAGTATTCCCCGGTAAAATCATAGGCACCGGTATAGCCTCCGGCGGCGAAATACACCCAGTCATTGCCCGCGGTGCGCTTGAGCCACTCGGACGCATCCAGCCACCCTTCCCCCCGGCCTTGAATTGTCTTGATCTCCCCGTTGAGATTGAACTGAAAAATATATTGACGGGATTTGATTCCCGAAAACCGGCCGTAGCGGAAGGGGTAGCTGATTTTCATATACCGGTCCGCCCCCTGTTTTTCCGGTGTAATGGTTAAATCGTCGTGTTCACAGGGCTTCATGGGGGCATCCGTCATTTGTTGATTCTGGTGTGGCAATGATTTTATACAGGATGTCGTTTGGCTGAAAATCAGCGGGGGACTCGCTTTCAATGATGACCCGGGCATCGGACTGGGCCACGTCGATTGCTTTATGGTCGGGGGTCATCAGCCGGGCAATTCGCATGGACCTGGCCGGGCCGGAAACCGGGAGAAATTCAAGGGTGTCGGTGCTCATGATTTTGTTGCGCACTGCCATTTCAAATTGCCGCTGGTCGATGCGGGCGACAATTTTCCCCACAAACCGGGGAAGAAGGTCCCCTTTATCTGTTTCGTAGTTCGGCAACGTTGATTCCGGATCATTTAAATAAAATCCCGTGCAATATCCCCGCTGGGTGATCCCGGCAAGGGATTTTCGCCAGTCATCTGATACGGCATAGGATTCCGGCGCACTGTAACAGGCGTCAATTGCCGCCCGGTAGACCTGAACCGCCGTGGCAAGATAATGGATGCCCTTCATCCGGCCCTCGATTTTGAGGGATGAAATTCCGGCCTGGATCATTTCCGGAAGATGGTCGATCATGCACAGGTCCCTGGAATTGAAAACATAGCTTCCCCGGTCATCTTCCAGAAGGGGCATGAACTGGCCGGGCCGCAGCTCCTCCACCACTGCGTACCGCCACCGGCAGGGATGGGCGCACTGGCCCCGGTTGGCATCCCTCTGGGTCAGAAAGCTGCTCAGCAGGCAACGTCCGGAATAAGCCATGCACATGGCCCCGTGCACAAACGCCTCGATTTCCAACGGCGAATCCGTGGCGATGGTCCGAATTTCTTCCAGCGTCAGTTCCCGGGCGAGATTGATCCGGGATGCCCCTAAAGAAGCCCAGAACAATGCGCTTTGGCGGCTGGTGGTGTTGGCCTGGGTGCTGATGTGAACCGGAATGTGGGGAATAATCTTTCGGGCCTGGACGAGTATGCCGGGGTCTGCGATAATGACCGCATCCGCGCCGGCGTCGCCCACCTGTTCCAGAAAATCGGCAATGGCTCGTTCTTCATGAGTCCGGGGGTAAATGTTGACGGCCACATAAACCTTGATGTTTTTTTCATGGGCGTAGGAGACCGCCCTTGCCATTTCATTGAGGGTAAAATTGCCGGAAAAATTGCGCAGGCTGAAATTGCGGCCCCCCAGATACACCGCGTCCGCCCCGTAATGAATGGCGATTTCCAGTTTTTCAAAATTGCCGGCCCCGGCGCCAGGAGTTCTATTTTTTTGTCCTGATGGATCATGGGGGGCACTGTATTTGAAATCCGGCGGGAATTGCAATGGGGGAAATGATTTTTTTTAAAGGGGGTGAAAAAAATTGCGTCCCGATCCGTGCGAACGCAGAAGCATGGACCGGGACGCAATAACTCAAAAAAAGTCAAATTTCTACAAAACCTTCAATCGTCAGCCTTCAGTCTTCAGCCTTTTCAACCCAAGCCTTTAAACTGAATGGTCAGGTTCACATTCACATTCAGGCCGCCCTGAAATGAAATCTCTTGAAGAAAACTGGCCACGATATCTTTGAAAGCAGCGTCGGAAACATCAGCGCTTTTATGTGCCAGGGAAACGGTTTTGCCGGCGCCGCCGGCCAGTTTACGGGTGCGCATCATCTTTGCGGGGGCGGCTTTAACGTGTTTTTTCAGGGCCGGGAATTTTTTTACGGCCTCTTCCAGGGTGAACCGGTCTTTTCCGGTTTTCCGGGTCAGATCATAGGTTTGTTCCGGTGTGAGGCCGGAGGCCTCTTTGACCAGGCTGTACTCATATCCCCGGTCGGTTTTCTTTTTGGAAATAAAATATCCCAGGTCACATTTTTCACTGTTGCTCAGTTTGGCCAGGAAACTGGCGACATCCTGAATTTTAATTTCTTTTCCCGCGGCTTCGGAAACCTTGGCGGTGATGTCTGGCGACCGCAGGGCATTACCGTCTCTCAAGGTATCAATGATCATTTCGCTGTTTGTTTTTTTCTTCATGGCGACCTCTTTTTTTTGTATGTTTGTTCAAAAGCGATAGTTTATTTTACGATTATGTACTAATGTTTAATACATTTTTATGATTTGTCAATGGTTTAATTATTTTTGTAAGGATTCCCTTACAAAAAACTCAGGATCGGGATGACATATTCTTCTTGGAAAGACCACCTATATCAGCATTTTCAACCTGTTCAAAAGGATTTTAAAAAGGAACGACGAATAAAGTATTCTGGTTTTCGGAAAAAGCGCCTGGGCCGGGCAGCAAAGCGGCGCTCTAAAAAGCGAACGCTCGTTCCTTTCTCCTTGACAGTTTTTGCAGCGCAGAGTATCCATTTGAATCAGTGAAATAGTTAATCTTCTGAGGCGCCCTGGGGATTTCCGCAATATCTTTGGCATCGCCAGGGGTCGTTTTTATCCAAATCCACTCATGCCCGGGCAGGTTTTATGGAAGCACTCATCAAAATTAAAGCCATTGCGCAAAATCCTTACGCCTATGCGTCAACTCTGAAAAAAACTTCCGGCAAATCCGTTGTCGGTAATTTCTGCTCGTACACCCCGGAAGAATTCATTGTCGCTGCCGGGGCCGTTCCGTTCCGGCTGTTCGGCACCCGGGGGGATATCTCCCTTGCCGACGCCCATCTCCAGTCCTACTGCTGCTCCCTGGTGCGGGGGGGGGGCTGGAGGACGCGCTCCGAGGGAATCTGAATTTTTTAGACGGCACGGTTTTTCCCCACACCTGTGATTCCATCCAGCGATTGTCCGATATCTGGCGGCTGAATGCGGGGTTTCCTTTTCATCTGGATGTCGTATTGCCGGTCAAGCTGGACACTGAAAGCGCCCGGGCCTATATGACCGATGTACTGAAAGACTTCAGATCGGACCTGGAATCCGCCCTTCATGTGTCTATTTCAGACGAAAGCTTAAGCCAATCCATCTCCCTGTATAATCAACTGCGGCGTGCCCTTCGTGAAATCTATGAACTGCGCAGCGAAAATCCCGGCTGCATTTCCGCATCTGATCTTTACCTGGTGGTGAAAGCGGCCATGGTGATGGATCGGCATGAATTGTTGCCTCTGCTTGTCCGGCTCCGGGATGACCTGCGGCAGAAGCAGGCCCCCGTTCCATCCGGGAAAAACAAACGGCTGATTCTGTCCGGCGGGATTTGCAGTCATCCGGATATCTACACGGTTCTTGAAGCATCCGGCGGGGATGTGATCTGGGATGATCTGTGCACCGGCACCCGCTATTTTGAAGGGGACATCACGGAAACCGGAGATCCGGTGGCGGCCATCGCCGACCGGTATCTGACCCGCATTGTCTGTCCCGCAAAACATACCGGCGTCACGGCCCGGGGGGAAAATCTGGCGCGGCTGGTCAAAGACCGCCGGGCCGCAGGCGTTGTATTCCTGTTTTTAAAGTTTTGCGATCCCCATTGCTTTGATTATCCGTATCTGAAAAAATTTCTCGATGACGCCGGAGTGCCGAGCCTTTTGCTGGAAGTGGAGGAACAGCTCCCGTCGGACGCCCAGCTCAGGACCCGGTTTGAAACGTTTGTGGATATGATTTAGGCATACTAATCCATTCATTGAAAGTTTTAGCCGGCTGCATTCTGCGGCGGCTTCTAAAAATTCATCCTTCGGAGGACCCATGGCCGTTCAGCCTGTTGCAAAAGACCCGGAAAAAGAACGGCGGAAAATAAAATCCGTCAGTAAAATGAAGGAAATCATGACCACCTACTACATCGAGGCCAAGACCGCGAAGGCGGCCGGGAAAAAAGTGGCATGGATCACCAGCGGCGGGCCCGTGGAATTTCTCATCGCCATGGATGTGATCCCGGTGTATCCGGAAAATCACGGGGCCATGATCGGGGCCTCTAAAATGGGGGTCGGGTTGTGTGAAAAAGCCGAGGAAATGGGCTATTCCCGGGACCTTTGCTCCTATGCGCGATCGGATATCGCATGCTCAGTCACAAACGGCGGGCCCATCGGCGGGCTGCCGGCCCCGGATTTTCTGGTCTGCTGCAATAATATCTGCGGCACAGTGATGAAATGGTATGAAGTGGCGGCCCGCTTCTATGATGTTCCCCTGTTTATCCTGGACACCCCGTTTATTCATACGGAACTTTCCGAAGCCGCGAAACGCTACGTCATCCGCCAGACTTACGAATACATCGAGTTTCTGGAGCGTCAATGCGGCAAAAAGATGGATTTCGACCGGATGAATGAGGTGGCCCGGCTGGCCGTGGAAGGGCTGCGGCTCTGGCAGGCGGTTTTGGATACGGCGGCCCATAAACCCGCGCCCATGACCGCCTTTGACGCGTTTTTCCATCTGGCCCTCATCGTGACCCTGCGCGGCACACAAATCACCCTGGATTATTACCAGCAGCTTCTGGATGAGATGAATCAGCGCATCCAAGACGGCATCAGTATGGTTCCCAATGAAAAATACCGGCTTCTCTGGGACAACCTGCCCGTATGGTACCGGACCAAGTGGCTCTCCGATAAATTCGCGTCCCATAATGCCTGTCTGGTAGGAGATACCTATACATCCGCGTGGAGCGGGGTCATGGATATGATTGACGAACGGAATTTCATCGAAACCGGCGCCGTGGCCTATTCCAGCGTCTACATCAACGTGTCCCTGGACAAGATGATGGACACGCTCAAAAAACTCATCCGAAAATATGACGTGGACGGCCTGGTCATGCATTCCAACCGGAGCTGCAAGCCTTACTCCCTGGGCCAGTATGATCTCCAGAAACGGGTCTTGAAAGAGCTGAAACTGCCGACCCTAATCATCGAAGCCGACATGGTGGATGAGCGCAGTTTTTCCGAAAGTCAGATCGAGACACGGATAGACGCATTTATGGAGACGCTGAAGTCATGATGGTTTTGAAAAATGAAAGTAAATGGTAAAGATTTCATGAAGAGTAATACATAAAAGTGACTAAAATTGAAAGTGATCTAAAGTGACTAAAGTTTCGGATTGCGCTCACGCGCGATCATTTTTTATAAAAATTGACAATGCCGAAGGCATTATCCATAACTTTAGCTCACTTTAGTCACTTCAAACTTTTTATCATTCCCAGGTTATTGGGAAATAATTTGGTCAACATTAAAATAAGGCAACGAAGGGCGACAATCCAATGCTTACAGCGGGTATCGACATCGGCTCCATCACGGCAAAAGCCGCAATTTTAAAAGATGGGAATATCCTCGGCACTCGGGTGATGTTTACCGGGTATAATGCGGGCCAGGCCGGAAAAAACGTGATGGATGAACTGATAAAAGAAATCGGCATTTCCGTGAAAGACCTGGATGCGGTGGTGGCCACCGGATACGGCCGAAACAGCGTGGATTTTGCCACCAAGGCCATCACGGAAATTACCTGCCATGGGGCGGGCGCGCATTTTTTAAATCCGGGTATCCGGTTCATCATTGATATCGGGGGCCAGGACAGCAAGGTGATCCGCTTGGATGAGGCCGGCCGGGTGGTGGATTTCGCCATGAACGACAAATGCGCTGCGGGCACCGGACGATTTCTCGAAGTCATGGCCCGGGCCATGGAAGTGGACCTGGACGGGTTCGGCGACATGGGCAACAAGGCCACTTTGCCTTCGAAAATCAGCAGCATCTGCACGGTGTTTGCCGAATCCGAAGTGATTTCCCTGATTTCCAAAGGTGAAACCCGGGAAAACATCATCGCGGGCATCCATGAATCCGTGGCGTCCCGGGTGGCGGCCATGGCCCGACGGGTGGGGGTGGTGCCCCCGGTGATGATGACCGGCGGCGTGGCAAAGAATTCCGGCGCGGTGCAGGCGTTGGAGCGAAAGCTTGAGACATCCATCGAAGTGTCGGAATACGCTCAGGTCAACGGCGCCATCGGCGCGGCGGTGCTGGCGGGGAAAAAGGGATAAGATGGAAGACGGGTAACTATTCAGCGAGGTGTTGTAAGTCGAGACGATGTTCATATCCTTGTATCAGCGCCTCCGAATTTTGGACGAGACCCCAACGATGGCTTTGATATTGAAAAATAATCGGCATCGGCCGATCCTATGCTGGACTTTCAGTCCGCTAATTCAAACTCACCTGCTTTAGTGGTTGTTTGTCAGGGGCTTCACGAAGGTTTTCGCGGGCATCTTCGATGGTGCCTCCCTGACTGGCAATCTCGAGCTCAGGGCAGAGAGACGCATATTCGCCCTCTTCATGTTCGATGATCGCCGTAATCTGTTTTTTTTCGTGGTGTCCTCTCCTTGTTTTCCTGAAATGATAACCAAAAAGCACTTAATGCTTATCTGTCAGGACAAGGAAAAAATTCAATAAACATAATCTGGTTATCCAGTTCGGTTAAGTCAAACCAGTCGGCACG
>PCSG01000260.1:13445-15821 GCA_002772195.1 Desulfobacterales bacterium CG23_combo_of_CG06-09_8_20_14_all_51_8
AAAACATAAATTATTTTATCATATTCGAGCATTTTTCTCTGCCTCCTGTCCAACGGTTTTATCCCCGTTCACTCCAGGTATTGAAATTTTCAATCCATTCGTAAATTTCTATTGATATTAACAATTTTACATATCGAGATAAACCAGATATGAGTCAAACCGGTGCAGGTAAAGGGTTTTCCTGTGCCGAATGAAGTAGTTATAAGATCAACCACCTTAACAGGGAAAGGCGAAAGACAATGAAAAATCTGTTTGCAACACGATGGGGAATCATCGGCGTGGGCGCTTTTATCGGCGTGATCGCCGCGCTGCTCCAGTATTGGGGCAATCCCGGAAACATGGGAATCTGCGTCGCCTGTTTTGTCAGGGACATTACCGGGGCTCTGGGCCTTCACCGGGCCGGCGTGGTTCAGTACCTGCGGCCCGAAATCATTGGATTTGTGATGGGCTCCCTGGTCGCGGCCCTGATTTTCAAGGAATTCCGCCCCCGGGGCGGGTCCGCGCCCATTATCCGGTTTTTGCTGGGGGCGTTTGCCATGATCGGGGCACTGGTTTTTCTGGGATGCCCGTGGCGGGCCATGCTGCGCCTGGCCGGCGGTGACTGGAATGCAGTCCCGGGGCTGATTGGTCTGGTAGCTGGCATCTGGATCGGCACCCGGTTCTTGAAAAATGGGTACAATCTGGGCCGGACCCATAAGTATCCAGCCGGGGCCGGGTGGATCATGCCGGCGTTTGCCTGCGGGTTTTTTCTGCTCCTTTTGATCTACCCCCAGGTGGAAGGCAAGGATCAGAGCGGGGTCCTGTTTTACAGCCTCAAGGGACCCGGTGCCATGCACGCGCCGCTCCTGGTGTCAACCATCGTCGGGTTATTGATCGGCTTTATCGCCCAGCGCAGCCGGTTCTGCACCATGGGCGCATTCCGGGATCTGATTTTGTTTAAGCAGATCCACCTGTTTTCCGGCGTCATTGCCCTGATCATCTTTGCGTTTATCACCAATCTGGTCGTCAAGCAGTTCCATCCCGGATTTGCCGGTCAGCCCGTGGCCCATACCATGCACGTGTGGAACGCCCTGGGCATGGTGCTGGCCGGGCTTGCCTTCGCCCTGGCCGGCGGATGTCCGGGTCGGCAGTTGTTTTTGTCCGGAGAAGGGGATACGGATGCGGCGATTTTCGTCATCGGCATGGTGGCCGGGGCCGCCTTCGCCCATAACTTCGGCCTGGCCAGCTCCCCCACCGGTATCGGACCCCACGGGCTTGCCGCCGTGGTCATCGGTCTGGCCGTTTGTGCGGTGATCGGTTTTACAATGAAACAGAAATAGTAAGGAGGAAGCCAATGAAAACAACCGTTGATGCCCGGGGCCTTTCCTGTCCGCAACCGGTGTTAATGACCCTGGATGAAATTAAAAAAAATACCGCTGATGAAATTCTGGTCCTGGTGGATACGGACGCGTCAAAAGAAAATGTCAGCCGGGCCGCCCAGAGCCGGGGCTGGCAGGTGGCCCGCATTACCGAGGAGGACGATACATATCGTCTGGAGCTTAAAAAAGGATAGAATGTGGGATTTTTCAGCTTTTTAAGGGAAAAGACCGTGTCTCCGGTCCGCGAAATCAAAGATCGCGGCATCCTGGTGTTTGAAAATACCAGCGAAGTGATCCGGGCGGAAAATGTGCTGAAAAACAGCGGCCTGTGGGTCCGGGTCATGGGCCCGCCGCCGGAAATCCGTACCGGCTGTGATCTGGTGATTGAGTTTCCGCTGATTGAAGGACTGGAAATTTTACGGACCCTGGAAGGGGAAAATATTTTCCCTTTGAAGGTGGTCCCGGTCTCCGGGCCTTTGCTTGAGCCGGTGAGCATTTTTTTCACCAAAGATTTTGGGGATTTTTTAATGGTCCGGGCCGCCAACATGAAAATCACGGTGGAAAAAGCGACCCTGACGGTGGTGAACATTTCCGGGGGCGGATGTCCGGATGTGCCGTATCTGGCCGCCGAGATGGTGGGAAAACGTCTGGATGAGGCCCCGTCGCCCCGAAGCATCGGCCATACGCTGTGCGGGTATGCCCTTCAACTGGCCTATGAGGAAATCCAGAGAAAATGTTTGCGATAATCGGCACGGTTCCGGATGAGAAGTTTCCCCTGGCGTGCGGGCCGGCGGTCATGTCCGGTCCATCGTTGATCGTCGATAATCAATCGGTGGCTGTTAATCGCGGGACCCCGGCCCTTCTGGCTGCGGCGTTTGCCGTCTGTGAATTTTTAGGTGCCCCGCCGCCGTTTGCATTTTTGATCGGTGATATCGGCACCGGGTCCGGCAGCCGGAAGCTCTATGCCCATCTGGAACAATCCCTGCCCGCCAGCCGATATTCGGGCCTGACGTTTCAT
>PCSG01000260.1:15918-16544 GCA_002772195.1 Desulfobacterales bacterium CG23_combo_of_CG06-09_8_20_14_all_51_8
ATGCGGCAAAAATGAGCGGACAGTCTTTGGAGTACGATCTTTTTACTCCGGATGTGGGGGAACTGGCCTTTCTGGCAGATGAAGAGGCCCCGCATCCCTTCTACACCAGGGGTTTTATTCTGCATGAGGGAAACCGGGCGCCGGAACTGATTGCCCGCGCGTATAAACACAAAAATGCCGCCCGCTGTCTCCTGGTCAAAGGACAACCGGATTATGTGGCCGATCAGCAAGGGATTATGGCGACAATCAATAGCCCCATGGAGGAAGCCATGGAAGCTATTGGAGGCACCGGGGATACCCTGACAGGTATAGTGGCGGCCCTGATCGCTTCAGGCCTTCAGGTGCTGGAAGCCGCAACTATTGCGGCCAAAGTCAATCGGCTGGCCGGGCATTATGCCAGGCCCACGCCTGCCACACAGGTTATGGATATTGTCAGAAACATTCCCGGCGCGCTGGAGGAGGTTTTTAGCAAAAAATAGATTGTGGGTTTGAAGCTCTCCGCAGCCCCATTGAAGCGGGATCTCCACTTTGCTCCGACAAGCTACGGGGAATGCAGCCTGCCACGTTAAATTTGTGTCAGCAACCATTTGGCTCGCTATTTCGGTTCATTAATTTCTTGGCTGATA
>PCSG01000442.1:0-3664 GCA_002772195.1 Desulfobacterales bacterium CG23_combo_of_CG06-09_8_20_14_all_51_8
TTGTTGTGTGCGGATGCATGTTTTTCCTGGGGGTGATGGTGGGCCGGAACACTGCGCCGGTGCAATTTGACGTTGACCGGCTGGTGGAAAAACTCTCGGGACTCCCAGCCAGCGTCTTAAATCCTGAAAAAAAGAATATTCCGGAAATTCCGCCGACCGCTCCGATTGAAACAATGGAGATTCCCTTGATCAATGATGCGATCATCGACCAGCTCAAGGACAGGGGCAACCCGCCGGAAATTTACGAACAGTATGTGCCGCCGGTGCTGACCCCCAAATACGCGAAAACACCGCCGGTCCTGGAAAAACCTTCCTCTGCGCCTATGCCGGAAACCAACCCCGAAACTACCCCAGACACCAAGCCGGACAAAGCCCCGGCAGAATCCGTGGCCATGCTCAAACCAGAGACAGCCCCAGTTTCCGTTATTCCCGCGCCGGAACTACGCCCCAAACCTTTGGAAGAGGCGGCAGCAGTTCCCCCGCCTCCGCCCCCGTCCCCACCTCCTCCGGGACCTGCCAAACGGATGGATTCAGGGTCGGACTTTGCCATTCAGGTGGCGTCATTAAAAGATTCCGAGAAAGCCCGATTGCTGATGAACCGATTCCGGGCAAACGGCTATCCTGCTTTCTGCCAGAGTTCTGCGGTGGATGGGGTCACCTGGCACCGGGTGCGCATCGGCCCCTATCCGGACCGGACCCTGGCGGACAGGGACCAGGAGCGGCTGAAAGCGGCCGGGGTGGATTCTCTGGTCATCGCCATGCCTCAGATTACCCGGTAAAAGCGATTTTAAAGGAATTTTCATGAAACTGACAAAAGAAGAAGTGCTTCATGTGGCGGCCCTGGCGCGCCTTCACATGGATGACGCCCGCATAGACACCTTCGCTGATCAACTGGGACATATCCTTGAATACGTGGAAACCCTGGACCGGCTGGACACAAAAGACGTGCTGCCGACATTTCACGCGGTGGGCACCCAAAATGCCTTCCGGGAGGATATTCCCGCCGGCCATCTGGACCGGGAAGCTGCCCTTGCCAACGCGCCTGCGGCCGATGACGGCTGTTTTATCGTACCGAAAGTAATTGAATAGGAGCCGATTCTATGGACCTCTATGCGCTCAGCATCCACGAGGCTCAGGACCTTTTAAAAAGCAGGAAGATTTCCAGCGTCGAACTCACCCGGGCGGTGCTTTCCCGCATCGAGAGCATCGAGCCTTCTGTGGACGCCTATATCACGGTGACAGAGGATCTGGCCCTCGAACAGGCGGAAGCCGCAGACAAAATGATCTCGGAAAATGCTACCCAGCCCCTCACCGGCATTCCCATCGCCGTCAAGGACCTGATCTGCACCCGAGGGACGGCCACCACCTGCGCATCCAAAATTCTTGAAACCTTCGTTCCCCCCTATGATGCCACGGTCATGGCAAAACTCTTGGCCGCAGGCGCTGTGATGACGGGAAAAGTCAACATGGATGAATTCGCCATGGGGTCTTCCACGGAAAATTCCGGTTTTAAAATCACGAAAAACCCCTGGAATCTGGCCCATGTTCCGGGCGGCTCCAGCGGCGGGTCCGCAGCGGCCGTGGCAGCAGGCATGTGCCTGGGCTCCCTGGGATCGGACACCGGGGGTTCCATCCGCCAACCCGCAGCCCATTGCGGCGTCGTGGGCGTTAAACCCACCTATGGCCGGGTGTCCCGGTTCGGCCTGGTGGCCTTTGCCTCGTCTTTAGACCAGATCGGGCCTTTGGCAAAGGATGTCACGGACGCCGCCATTCTCTTGCAGTTGATTTCCGGATATGACCCCAAGGATTCCACGTCCATCGATACACCGGTCCCGGATTTCCGGAAGGCCCTGACAGGCGATGTCCAGGGGCTCAAAATCGGCATTCCCAAAGAATATCACACCGCCGAGGGGATGGACCCGGATGTCCAGTCCGCCGTCCAAAACGCCATGGCCGTGTTAAAAAACGCCGGGGCTGAACTGGTGGACGTTTCCCTCCCCCACAGCCAGTACGCGGTGGCAGCCTATTATCTTATTGCGCCAGCGGAAGCCAGCTCCAACCTGGCCCGGTACGACGGCGTCAAATACGGCCTGAGGGACAGCTCCGGCGCAAATCTCCTGGACATGTACCAGAACACCCGGTCAGGGGGATTCGGCCCGGAAGTTCAGCGCCGGATTCTCTTGGGCACTTATGCCCTGTCCGCCGGCTATTACGATGCCTATTATAAAAAAGCCTCCCAGATCCGCACCCTCATCAAAAACGATTTCGCCAGCGCCTTTGACCGCTGCGACATCATCCTGTCGCCGGTCACGCCCACGCCGGCGTTTAAAATCGGAGAAAATATCGATGACCCACTGACCATGTATCTGTCCGATATTTTTACGCTTTCCGCCAATCTTGCGGGGATTCCCGGCCTTTCCGTGCCCTGCGGCCTCTCCCGAAACGGTCTGCCCATCGGGGTCCAGCTCATGGGCCGGTATTTTGACGAATCCACCATTTTAAACGCGGCCTTTGCTTTTGAACAGGCAACCGATTTTCACACCCTCCGCCCGAAACTCTAACCGGTTTTTGAAAAACAGGAGAAAATACCATGAGCATGATGCCCCAGGGCGACGACCTGAAAAAAGCCGTTGCCTGGATCAATGAAATGCTTCAGGAAAAGACCAAAAAAACCATGTCTGACCTGATTTGCGATGCCTCCAGAAAATTTGATTTAAAACCTCTGGATGAAGAATTTCTGATGCGGAATTTCTGTAAAAAACAATAATGGCGCACATCAAAATCCTTCCTGAAATCCTTTCCAACAAAATCGCCGCCGGGGAAGTGGTGGAGCGGCCGGCGTCCGTGGTCAAGGAGCTTCTGGAAAACGCCATTGACGCGGAGAGCACGAAAATCACCGTGGAAATCGGCCAGGGCGGCCGGGCCCTGATTCGGGTCTCGGACAACGGCATCGGCATGGGCCACGATGACGCGCTCCTTTCCATCGAGCGTTACGCCACCAGCAAAATCCACACGGACGCGGATCTTTACGCCATCACCACCCTGGGGTTCAGAGGAGAAGCCCTGCCCAGCATCGCCTCGGTGTCCAAATTCACCCTGATCACCAAGATCCGCGAGGCGGATGCCGCCACGCGAATTGATATCGAAGGCGGCCGGATCAAAAACGTGTCCGATGCCGGTGCGCCGGACGGGACCACCATCTCCGTGCACCAGCTTTTTTTCAACACCCCGGCCCGGCGCAAATTTTTGAAATCAATGGCCACGGAAATGGGGCATATCGCGGAAATCGTGGCCTGCTGCGCCCTGGCCCGTCCGGATGTTCAATTCCGGCTGATCCACAACGGGAAGGAAATCCAAAACTGGCCGCCGGTGGGCTCCCGCCTGGACCGGATCATTGACGTGCTGGGGGATGATCTGAAATCTTCCCTTTACCCTCTGGCCTTTGATACCGAGGATCTGAGCGTATCCGGATGGACGTCGGACCCGGCCGTCACCCGAGGCACGTCCCAGAAAATCTATATTTTCGTCAACGGCCGGCTGATTCGGGACCGGGGCGTTCAATACGCCCTGTTTGAAGGCTATCGCGGCCGGATCATGAAAGGCCGGTTTCCGGTGGCCGTGCTTTTTCTGCGTCTCCCCCCGGACCAGGTGGATGTGAATGTCC
>PCSG01000204.1 GCA_002772195.1 Desulfobacterales bacterium CG23_combo_of_CG06-09_8_20_14_all_51_8
TTTTTTATTTTCAGTTCTTCCCTGAAGCAGAAAAGTCTTTCAGGTATCTGAGAAATTCAGAATCCGTGGACAGCACCATCCGGCTTTTTTTGTCCAGAGAGGTCTGATATACATCCAGCGCCTTGGTAAATGAATAATATTCCGGATCCAGATTAAAGGCATCGGCATAAATTTTCGTGGCTTCCGCGTCGGCCTTCCCCTTGATCTCCTGGGCCGTGCGATAGGCATCCGACTGGATCTGCTTCAAATCCTTTTCCTTGTCCCCTTCGATGCCCTGGGCTTTCCCCCGTCCCTCGGACCGGATTTTTTCCGCCACCTGCTTTCGTTCCGCGATCATCCGGTTATACACCGATTCCCGTACGGTTTCGATATAGTTGAGGCGCTTGATTTTGACATCCAGCAGTTCAATCCCGAAATTCTTCAGCTTGGGCTGGGACGCTTTTAAAATTTCACGGGTCAGAGCCGCCCGGCCGGTCTGTATCTGATAATCTGATTGACTCTTTTCCTCAACGGAATCGACGGAAAGCATCTCCGTATCCACCACTTCCAGAGCGCTCATTTTCCGGTTGCTGTTGCGCACGGTTTCAATGAGTTTATGGGAAGTGATGGCGTCGCGCACCGCCGGATTGATGATTTCACTCAACCGGCTCTGGGCGCTTGGCATGTCCCGAACGATTTTGATAAACGCAATGGGGTCGACAATCCGCCACCGGGCAAAGGTGTCCGCCCAGATATAGCTCTTGTCCTGGGTGATAATCTGCCCCGGTTCCCCGTTCCAGGCCTGAATATTTTTGGGAAAATAATTGGCCTCATAAATCACGGGGATTCTGAATTTCAAGCCCGGCTCCGTGATCGGCTCCCCCACCACCCGCCGGAATTTTGTGATCACCACCTGTTCGGTTTCATCCACGATATAGGCGGAAGAGGCAAATCCTATGATCATAAGCAAAACAATACCTATCAAAACAATGCGTTGCGTCTTCATTTCGTCAGTCCCCACTTTTCGCCGATATTCAGCAGCGGCAGCACGTTTGTCTGCTTGGAATCAATTATATAAATCTCGCCCAGACCCGGAAACACCCGTTCCACCATTTCAAGATACAGGCGGCGACGGGTGACGTCCTTTGCCTTGGCGTATTCCTTATACTGGGCGATAAATCGTGACGCATCGCCGGATGCCTGGTTCACGCGCTCAATAGCATAGCCTTCGGCGCTTTTAATGGCCAGTTCCGCCTGCCCCCGGGCATTGGGAATCACCCGGTTGTATTCTTCTTTCGCCTGATAGATGAGTTTTTCCTTTTCCTGGACCGCCTGATTGACCTCGTTAAAGGACTCCTGAACCGGGCCGGGAACATTGGTGTCTCCCAGTTCCACGGTCACAATTTCAATGCCGGTTTCCGCCTCATCCATCTCCTTCTGCAGCGCTTCCTTGGCCGCAATGGCGATTTCCGGGCGATTGTTGATGACTTCATTAATACTCCGGTCACCCACAATCAGCCGCATGGACGATTCGGACATGTCCCTCAAGAACAGCGGCACATCCTCGACTTTAAACATGTATTTGTAGGGGTCCCGAATTTTGTACTGAACGATCCAGGGCACCAGCCCCACATTCAGATCCCCGGTGAGTATCAGGGAATCATCAAAGGTTTCTTCGGGGGATCGAAGCTTCGCATAACCGGACGGGGCTTCCCCAAGTCCGAAATTTTCTTTTTCCACCCGGGTGGACACCTTGGTCACTTTTTCAATAAAGGCGGGATATTTGAATTTTAAACCGGAGGTCTCCGTCCGGACATATTTTCCGAACCGTTGAACAACTCCCACTTCAAAGGTATCCACGGTATAAATCATCGAGGTCCCGAAAAAAAGAACAATCCCTGCCAGAACCAGCAGCAGCCAGCCGCCGGGGAATTTATACCCCTTGATTTTTTCGACGATTTCATCCATCTGCGGCGGTTTCATCCCGCCGCCGCCGGGACTCCTGTCCTTTTGTTTCTGCTGCAGTTTTTCCCAGTCCCAATTCATAAGGCTTTCCCTAAAATTTTTAAGGTGTTAATCAGTTTCTCCGTCACTGTCGCCCGTCAATAAACAAAAACCGCATTCATCTCAAATTCGAATTGTAATGAGTGGAATAACAGAAGACTGCCGGAATGGGTTTTTTAGAACTTTTAAATAACATCCCCCTTCAAGTCAAGTAAAAAGCAGGAACCATTATAAATCCGAAACAACGCCAGCCATTGGGAAAGCCATGCTTGACTATTGCCTGGCTCCAGGAGTATATCTTCCGGAAACGATTCCGTGGGTTGATTTTTTTACCCGTCTATCCCTTGCAGAATTTAAAAAATTAAAAACCGTCCCCATCGCTTTCCAAATGAAAAACAACCGGTCCCGGAAATCAGAATCCATTCATATAAAGGATGTCCTTTCCGCCATCATCCGCGACTGCCGGAAAGAGACGAATACGGAGCTGTTGGAAATACGGAAATTCTGGAACTCCATCCTGGATACAGCCGTCACGGATAACGCCCAGCCCACGGCATTGAAGGGATCCACCCTGCTGGTCACCGTCAAAAGCTCCACATTGACCCATCAGCTGCGGTTTCGCACCCAGGATATCATAGGCGCCATCAACCGGATGTCGGGCCGCCGCCGGATCTCTAAAATAAAAATAAAAACCGGAACTTTTTAAATTGAAAATCAGGCAACCGGTGTCCGGATACCGGTTTTCCATGGACACCGTCATCCTCGCCCGACTGGCGGAACTCCGTCCTCATGACCGGGTCCTGGATCTCGGCACCGGATGCGGGGTGATCGCCCTGATCCTGGCCGGGCGGCAGCCGGATATCACGGTCTTTGGTGTGGAAATTCAAAAATCCCAGGTGGAAATTGCGGTTCAAAACGTCCGGGAAAACCTTCTGGAAGACCGGGTCATCATCTGTCACCAGGACATTAAAACCCTGTCTCCCGACCAGACTTCCGGACCCGTGGATTTGGTGGTCTGCAACCCGCCCCACACTCCGGCGGCCTGCGGCCGAATCAACCCGGAAAGTCCCATCGCCATCTCCCGCCATGAAATCAACATCACCATCGATGGGATCATCCAGGCGGCCCGGCGCATGCTTTGTCCGGCCGGGCGGCTTTTTATGGTGTTTCCGGCAAAACGAATGGCGGAGCTGATGGAACACATGCGCCAAAACGGCATTGAACCCAAAAAAATGACCGTTGTTTACACCCGGGCGGCCGGCAGCGCAAAACGCATTCTCGTCGCGGGCGTCAAAGGCGGCCGACCGGGAATCACCATCACCGAACCTCTGGTTATCCATGGTCCGGACGGCGCGTATACCGAAACGGCCCGCCGCATTTTAACCCCGTAGAGAATAATTTTCCCGGCGGGATATGAGTTTTTGTTTGACACCTATGGCCAAAATGGATATTTTGCCGAATCTGTAAACAGCGTGGACATTTCATTCATGCCCGGATACAGGAGAGGTGGCCGAGCGGCTGAAGGCGCCGCTCTCGAAAAGCGGTATCTCTTTACCGGGATCGTGGGTTCAAATCCCACCCTCTCCGCCACCGGGCCCTGCATGAAAAATCTAAAAATGGTCCGCCGCATCAGACCGCCGTTATTTAAAAAAAATTTGCGGAGAGATGGCCGAGAGGCTGAAGGTACACGCCTGGAAAGCGTGTGTACTCGGAAGGGTACCGAGGGTTCGAATCCCTCTCTCTCCGCCATTTTTTTTTAACGCAGCCTAAATTCCTTTCTTGTCAATCACCGCCGGTCCGCCTATACTGTGCCAGTTAATTTTTGACCTAATTTGAGCGTTTGAAATTTTGAAACGGCGTTTTGTTTTTTAGATGAGCTATCAGGTTCTTGCACGTAAATACCGTCCCCAGCGGTTTGAAGATGTCGTCAGCCAGGAGCATATCACCCGGGCCCTGGCCAACGCCGTAACATCGGGCCGACTGGCCCACGCCATTCTTCTGTCCGGGCCCAGAGGCACGGGGAAAACCACCATCGCCCGGATTCTGGCCAAATGCGTCAACTGCGAATCCGGCCCCGGCGCCACTCCCTGCAATGAGTGCCGTTCCTGCCAGGATATCACGTCGGGACATGCCGCGGACGTTTTTGAAATCGACGGCGCCTCCAACAATAAAGTGGAAAACATCCGGGAAATCCGCGACAACGCCCATTACATGCCGGCCTATAGTCCGTTTAAAATTTATATCATTGATGAAGTGCACATGCTCAGTGATTCCGCCTTCAACGCCCTTCTCAAAATTCTGGAGGAACCGCCGGCCCACGTAAAATTTTTTTTCGCCACCACGGACCCGAATAAAATCCCCATCACCATTCTTTCCCGGTGCCAGCGGCATGACTGCCGGCGGGTGCCCCTTGACGCCATCATCCGGCACATGGCCATGCTCTGCGAAAAAGAAGGCATTGATATCAGCCCCGAGGCCCTGACCATGATCGGCCGGGAAGCGGAGGGCGGCATCCGGGACGCCTTAAGCCTGCTGGACCTGATGATCACCAGCGCCGACGGGCCGATCAGTGCGGACCGCGTTGCAGATGTTTTGGGGGGGCTAGACCGGCAAAGCCTGTTTGATATGTCCGCTGCGGTGTTTGCGCAAAACGCCGGCAAAATCATTGAAATCATCGACCGCCTCTATGACCGGGGCCAGAATATGGCCAAACTCTTTGCTGAGTTCCTGGCCCATTTCCGCAATCTGCTGGTGGTGAAAATCGGGGGTACCCCGGATGTTTTATCCGATGTTTCGGAATTTGAAATAAACGCCCTGCGCGACCAGGTGAAAAATATTTCCAGCACCCATATCAACCAGATTCTGGATATTTTGTTTAAAGAAGACTATACGATCCGTCAGTCCTCCCGGCCGAAACTGGCCATGGAAATGGCTTTTATCCGGGCAATTCAGCTCCCGCCCGCAGTGTCCATCGATGCATTGATCGAAAAAATCGACACCCTTCAAAAAGGATTCGGGCAGACAGATTCAGACAACGCCTCTCCTCCGACTTCACAGGACACGGACCCTGTTACCCGGACACCAGACCCAACCCCGTCCGATGAAAACCCGGCCACGAAAGCAACAACCCCCGGCCGCCCGGATTATCCGGCGCCCTCTTTTGAAAAACAGCTGGATTCCCATGAAATCAATGAAGCTCTGACGCCATCGGGCGGCGGCGTTGATCCGGGCGGCCGCCCGGTCCATGTGAAAGAACCCGGCGAATCCCTTGCCGCATCCTGGGAAAAAATTCTTAAAAATCTGTCCGGCGAAAATCAGGCCTTGAGCGCCTGTTTTTCAGACAGTCATTTAATAGAAACCGGGAAAAATCACCTGAAAGTGCAATTTTCAACCAACCAGTTTAATATCAGCTATGCGGGACGGGACACCAGCCGGGCCCTGATTCAAAAGGCTTGCAGCCTTTATTTTGGAAATGATATACAGGTTGCCCTTGCCGGGACCGTAACGGCATCCGCGTCCGGCACGAACCGGAACCAGCAGGCCCGGCTTCTGGAAAAAGAAACTCTCGGCCATCCCCTGGTGGAAGCGGCCCTGAAGGTCTTCAACGGAAAAATCGTCGAGATCAAAATATTACAGGAGGCATGACATGAAAAATATGAAAAATCTAATGAAGCAGGCCCAGCAGCTTCAGGCTAAAATGGCCCGGATGCAGGAAGAAATGGGGCAGAAAACCATCGAGGCGTCCGCCAGCGGCGGTATGATCAAAGTCGTGGCGAACGGGAAACAGGAAATTGTTTCAGTCCATATTGAAAAGGAAGTCGTGGACCCCGAGGACGTTGAAATGCTCCAGGATCTGATTCTGGCGGCGGTGAATGAAGCCCTGGTCCAGTCCCAGAAAATGGTGTCCGATGAAATGAGCAAGCTCACCGGCGGCATGAGCATTCCCGGACTAATGTAAGCGGACCAATGTAAAATGAAAGACTCCCCCAGGGCATGAACCATTATCCATCATCCATCCGTCGCGTTATCACCGGCTTCAACCGGCTGCCCGGCATCGGCGTTAAAACCGCCGAACGCCTGGCCATGCATCTGCTCAGCGCCCCGGAACCAGAGGTTCTCGAACTCGCCCAGAGCATCGGCGGGCTGAAAAAAAGCATCCGGCTGTGCGTCCAATGCTTTGCCTTAAGCGACGGGGACCTTTGCCGGATCTGCGCCAACCCGTCCCGGGACCACGCCACCATCTGCGTGGTGGAAAACCAGGCGGACATGGTAGTTATTGAAAAATCCGGGGCCTACACAGGGGTCTATCATCTGCTCCAGGGGCTTTTATCGCCCATGGACAATGTGGGACCGAGTGATATCCGCATCCGGGAGCTTCTGACGAAAATCGAAACAAGTCCGGTCAAAGAAATCATCATCGCCACCGGCACTCAGGTGGAAGGCGAGGCCACGGCCGCCTATATTTCAGACCAGTTGTCCCGGTATCCGGTCAAAGTCACCCGGATCGCCGCCGGGGTTCCCATGGGCGGCGAACTGAAATATGTCGATCAGTTCACCCTGAAAAAAGCCATGGAGGCCCGGCATGCCCTATAAAAAAGTCACGGCCGATGATTTGTTCGTCTGCCAGATGTGCGGGGAATGCTGCAAAGGATTCGGCGGCACCTTTGTCACGGAATCCGACATCAACGCCATTGCCGCCTTTATCCAAGTTCCTTCGGAAACATTCGTTGAAAAATACTGCCGGATGTCCGGCAAAAAACCGGTGCTTGCCCAAGGAGAAGACCAGTTCTGCATTTTCTGGGATGAAGTCCGGATGTGTACGATCCATCCGGTAAAACCCCGCATGTGCCGGGCCTGGCCGTTTATTCCGGCGATTTTAAAAGATCCGAGGAACTGGGAAATCATGTCAGGCGCCTGCCCGGGCATCCGGACGGATTTCCCCCCCAGCGTGGTGGAACGATGCGTGAGGGAAAAACTGCGCACGGATGGCTGGTATCCAGCTTTTTCCACCCCATCCGCTACCCGGAAAAAGGCTGAAAATTCCCTATGATTGGTATTTTTGATTCCGGCATCGGCGGCTTAACCGTCGTGCGGGCCATTATGGATGAACTCCCCGGATATGACATGATCTATTTCGGGGACACGGCCCGAACCCCTTACGGCTCCAAAAGCGAAAAAACCGTCATCGACTATTCGCTTGAAAACACCGAATTTCTGGTCCGGCAGGGCGCAAAAATGATCGTCATGGCATGCAATACGGCCTCCAGTCTTGCCACGGAAGCGCTGCGGGCGGATTTTCATCTTCCCATCTTTGAAGTCATCACGCCGGCGGTTGTTCGGGCCCTGAAGGAAACAAAAAAGGCGAGCATCGGCGTCATCGGCACCCGGGCCACCATCGCCAGCGGCATCTATGAAAAAAAAATCAAAGCGCAAAACCCGGACGCCCGGGTCTATTCCGCGGCCTGCCCCCTGCTGGTGCCCCTGGTGGAGGAAGGCTGGCTGAAAAAGCCCGAGACCCGGATGATCGTCAAAAAATACCTGCTTCCCTTAAAAACCAGGCAGATCGACACCCTCATCCTGGGCTGCACCCATTACCCGCTCTTAAAACCCATCATCCAGCACAAAATCGGCGCCCGGGTCCGGGTGATCAGCTCTTCCACGGCCGTAGCCGAACAGATCCGGATTTTTCTGGCGGGTTCACCGGATTTTGACCGGACCCTTTCAAAAAACGGGCAGGCGGAATTTTTTGTCTCCGACATTACCCCCCAGTTTGAAAAAACCGCCGGCACGGTCATCCGGCACCCCATTGCCCTGAAACAGGTCCGGTTATGATATTGACTCGGTTAGGTCCATGAAATTCGCGCCATATAAAAACCTGCTGAAAATCCATCCGGCAACGCTGATCATATCCAGCTTTGCCGGCCTGATCACTATCGGAACACTGCTTTTAAAACTGCCCATGGCCGCCGCCGCCGGACAGATTCCCCTGATCGACGCAGTTTTCATGGCCGCATCGGCGGTCTGCGTCACCGGCCTGACGGTGGTGGACACGGGAAATTGCTTCACGGCCTTCGGCCAGGGAGTCATTCTGGTGTTGATTCAGATCGGCGGCCTGGGGGTGATGACCGTGTCGGTAATGCTGTTTAAACTCGTAGGCCGAAGCATCGGCTTCCGCCAGAGAAAAGCCCTCCAGGACATGTTCGCCCATACCCCCCGGAAAGATATTTTTCATCTTCTGAAAACCATTTTTATTTTTACGGCCATCGCCGAAAGCATCGGTGCCGGCCTGCTTTTTATCTACTGGCTGCGATTTTTCCCCGCTGAAAAAGCCCTCTATCTTGCTGTTTTTCATTCCATTTCCGCTTTTTCCAATGCCGGATTCTCCGTATTTTCGGACAACTTGTGCCAGGCCCGGGCCCACTGGCTGCCGAACTTCACCCTGTGCCTGCTCATCATCTTAGGGGGCATTGGATTTCCCGTGGCTAACGATGTTTATTACCGGCTGAAGTCATCACGAGAGAATAGTCGGCCCCGACTGTCCGTCCAGACAAAAGTCGTTCTGACCACCACCCTCGTCCTGATCGTCTTCGGCGCGGCTGGTTTCTGGATTCTGGAGCAACCGCATATTCTGGCCGGACGATCCCTTTCAGAGGCCCTGCTCATCTCTGTTTTTCAGTCCGTCACCTGCCGCACCGCCGGTTTCAATACTGTTGACATCGCCAGGCTCACCGACGCCACACTGATGATGATGCTTGTTCTCATGTTTTTCGGCGCATCCCCCGGGTCCTGCGGCGGCGGCATCAAAACCACATCCATCGCCCTGATCGCCGCATTCACGGTCAGCCGGATCCGGAAAAAAAAGCGGGTGTCCCTGTTTAAAAAAAGCATCCCCGCGGAAACCGTCAGCCGCTGTGTTTCCTTGATTCTGGTCTGTTCCAGCCTGATCGGCGTTATATTATTTCTCATTCTTGCCGGCAATTCCCTGGGGAACTCCCCTCATGTCGACATGGACAATCATTTCATGGCGTATCTGTTTGAAACCGTTTCCGCCTTCGGGACGGTGGGGCTGTCCATGGGCGTCACGTCAACACTTTCCCTCTGGGGAAAATGCTGGATCATCGCACTGATGTTCATCGGCCGTGTCGGCGTGCTGACCTTCGCCTACATTGTCGTGGGCGGCGGAATCGCAAGCGGCATTGAATATTCGGAAGAAAATATCATGATCGGATAGGAGTGCATCATCATGAAAAAATTCGCTGTGATCGGACTGGGCAATTTCGGATTTCATGTGGCGAAAACCCTCTATGAGGACAAAAATGAAGTGATCGCCATTGATATCGACAAATCCAGAGTTCAGGCCATCGACACCTATGCCTCGGAAGCCATTGTCATGGACGCCACGGACAAAGACGCCCTGTCCGCGCTGGGTCTTGAAACCATGGACGCAGTGCTGGTTTCCACCGGCACCAAAATCAGCATCAGCGTGCTGATCTGCCTGTTCCTCAATGAGATGAAAATCAAAAAAATCCTGGCCAAAGCCCTGGATGAAGACCATGCCAAAATCCTGAGAAAAGTGGGGGCCACGGAAATCATTCATCCGGAACGGGACATGGCCGTCCGGGTGGCCCGGGGGTTGTCAACACCCAATATTCTGGATTTTATCCCCTTATCCGAAGACTTCGACCTGGTTCAGGTCGGCCCGCCCAGGGAGTTTATCGGGAAAAGTTTAAAAGACCTGAACCTCCGGGCCCAATACAATGTCCATGTCATCGCCGTCAAGGAACTGGTCCCTGAAAATTTCGTTCTGGCACCCCCGGCCGGGTTTGTCATCAAGGACAGCGACATTCTGATCATGCTAGGCAAATCGGAAAATCTTAAAAAAATAAAAGCCATCAAATAGGACGGGACGCATCACCATCAGCAAAAAATAAAAGAGGGCAACATGTGCTGTTTCTTAAGCGAAATCGTCGTCATGGCTTGACCATATATGCCCTTCAGCAAAACAGCGATTTGTCCATGGCCTTTTCATAGGCCGCCTGGCGGGTGATTTTGTCTTCGCGGATCAACTGCGACAAATGACTGTCCATGCTCTGCATACCGGAAGCTGTTCCAGTCTGGATAATGGAGCTGATCTGGGAAATTTTTCCTTCCCGGATCATGCTGGAAAGGGCGGTGGATCCGATGAGAACTTCATTGGCGGCGCAGCGGCCCTGGCCATCTATGGTCCGGATGAGCTGCTGCGCGATCACCGCCCGGAGGGACTCGGACAGCATGGTCCGGGTTTGGGCCTGCTGATCCGCCGGAAACGCATTGATGATGCGGTCGATGGTTTTGGCCGCGCTGTTCGTGTGGAGGGTCCCGAACACCAGGATCCCCAGCTCGGCGCAGGTCAGGGCCAGAGAGATGGTTTCCAGGTCCCGCATCTCCCCCACCAGAATGATATCCGGATTCTCCCGGCTGGCGACTTTCAAGGCCTCCTCAAAGCTCCGGGCATGGGTGCCGATTTCCCGGTGGGTGATCAGGCACCGCTTGTTGGGATGAACAAATTCCAGGGGGTCTTCAATGGTGATGATATGGCCGTCACGGGTTTCATTAATGTAGTTGATCATGGCCGCAAGCGTCGTTGATTTGCCGCTGCCGGTGGGCCCGGTCACCAGCACCAGCCCTTTATTATATTCCGCGATGGTTTTCAGCACCTTTGGCAGGCCCAGTTGCGCCAGAGTGAGGATTTCTGTTGGAATGATCCGGAAAACCGCGCCCATCCCCCGGTGTTGAAATAAATAATTACACCGGAACCGGCCCACGCCTTCCAGTGAGTAGGCCATGTCGAAATCCCGGTTTTTCTCAACCCGGGCCTGTTGCTCGGGGGTCAGAATTTCAAAAAGAATCTGTTTGTTCGACTCCGCCGTGAGCGGGGGGTGGTCCAGGGGCATCAACTCGCCGCTCAGACGAATCAGGGGCGGGAACCCCACCACCATATGCAGATCGCTTGCCCCGCGCTCCTTCATTTCAGCAAAATATGAATCCAGCAGTTTCATCTAAGCGTTGCCTCTCAATATTTCATCACTTAGGGGTTCAACGGGTTTTATCTAAAAAAGGCTTGAACTTCTCCGGCCGGTTGGCGTTGGCCGCCGCGTCCTTGGCGGTGATTTTCCCCGCCTGCATGAGGGCCATGATGGATTCATCCATCATCAGCATGCCGTCTTTCTTGCCGGTCTGCATCATGGACGGGATTTGAAATGTCTTGGCGTCCCGGATCAGATTCGTCATGGGCAGGGTGCCGATCAGAATTTCAAGGGCCAGGACCATCCGCGTTTTGTCCGCCGCCGGAATCAGGCGCTGGGTGATGACCGCTTTCAAGCCTTCGCTGAGCATGGTTCGAATCTGGTTCTGTTCCTTAGTCGGGAAGGAGTCGATAATCCGCTCCACGGTTTTGGGAGCGCTGGAGGTGGACAAGGTGCCGATCACCAGGTGACCGGTTTCGGCGGCGGTGATGGCCAGCGACATGGTTTCCAGATCCCGCAGTTCGCCAATCATGATCACGTCCGGGTCCTCCCGGAGAGCGCCCCGCAGGGCATTGCCGTAAGTCAACGTGTCGGTCCCGAGCTGCCGCTGATTCACCACCCCGCGCTTAAGCGGATGGATAAATTCAATGGGGTCCTCAACAGTCAATATATGGTGGGACCGGGTGGCGTTGATATAATCCACCATGGCGGCCAAGGTGGTGGACTTGCCGTGACCGGTGGCCCCGGTCACCAGTATCAAGCCCTGGTGATTGTCCAGAACCCGCCGGACCGTATCCGGCATCCCCAAATCTGCAAGCGTCGGGATTTTCGGCGGGATCACCCGGAAAACCGCGCTCATCCCCCGCTGATGCTGCATGACGCTCCCGCGGAACCGCCCGATTTCCGGCAATTCATACCCGAAATCCAATTGAAGTTTTTCATCGAGATTTTTCCGTTGCGGTTCGGTCAATATTTCAAACACCAGTTCCTTGCACTGGGAAAGGGATAACGGCCCGCTTTTTAATTTTTTCAGCACCCCCAGATGCCTGACGATAAAGGGCTCATCCGGAACAATATGAACATCCGAGGCATTCAACTCCATTGCCGCTTTAAATACTTTATCCAATTTCGCCATGGTTCTTTCCTGTCAGTGAGGCGTCATGATGTCTGGCCAATGACGGATTTTTCGGGGACAATCATTTCAATGTCATCCCGGCGGATATTTAAAAATTTCGCCTTCATCAGCATTTCTCCGGACCGGCGTTTCACTTCGACCCCTGTAACGGATATGAACGGCTTTGATTCATTCATGTAATCCGTCAGCCGTACCCCCTCATAAATATTCAAATCCCCTTTGATCTCAAACTGACGGGTAAAAATAATGACCGTTTGTTTTCCGACATCGTCATTCATGATGGTCTCCTTTAGGATTGTGCCGAAATTTGGAGTTCGCTCCCCGGAGAGTCCTTTTGTCATCATAGACTCCAATAAATTCTGCGCAAGTCGAAGGGCTGTTTTGATATCTTTGGCTTGAGGGCAGGAATGTCATGCGACTTAATATGCGAAAAGCTCTTGCAAACAATTGACAATTTTCATCTGCGCGCTTTGGGAAATTACACCCAGTTTTTGAATTAACCTGGATTTGTCAACGGCTCTCATTTGGTCAAGCAAGATCAATCCTTTTTTACCCTGCAATGTATATTGAATTCTGGTTGGATAGCTAAATCCTTTGGATGTCATCGGCGCAACAATCGCGGTCTTCAGTGCAGACATTTCATCAGGGGAGATAACAACACAAGGCCTTGTTTTCTTAATTTCAGAACCTTGTGTCGGATCAAGTTGAACCAGCCAAATCTCAAATCTATGAACATCTTTTTTTACCATTCCCAGTCCTCTTCATCTACCAATGGGGCATCCAACCACTCCTGTTCCGCTGCGCCTGATTCCTGGGATTTAAGGGCTTTATCAAATTGTTCTTTCCAGCCGTCTCGGTTCTTTTTAACCGGTTGAATTAGCAGTCCGTCGTCGATTATTTTGAATTCCAGTTCCTTGTCTTCCAATCGGGCTTGCTCGATGATCGCCTTTGGAATCCGGATCCCCTGTGAATTTCCTATTCTGATTAAAGTCGTCATTTTCGCCTCCCATTGGGGTTGATGTAATTACAAAATACCCACAAGTGGGCCTATTGTCAAATCATATTTATTATTGGAATTCCCCGCATACTTTTTGAATCAAGTATCCCTGAAATTCATGTATTTTTTGCTTAAGCGACACGCTGGGCCGACGAA
>PCSG01000449.1:0-147 GCA_002772195.1 Desulfobacterales bacterium CG23_combo_of_CG06-09_8_20_14_all_51_8
TATCTCCTGAAGACCCTCAAGCGCCTCAACCCCGAGGTGGGCATCGTCACGATCCCGGGCATTACCTCCTACAGCGCCGCCGCGGCCCTGACCCACATCCCGCTGACCGAGGGGGAGGAATCCTTCTACCTGGTATCCGGGGCGATG
>PCSG01000449.1:166-565 GCA_002772195.1 Desulfobacterales bacterium CG23_combo_of_CG06-09_8_20_14_all_51_8
AAGTTATTGATAAATCAGATAATATAGTGATACTTAAAACATATCGCTATTTTGGCGAAATCTACCAGGTGTTGGAGGACCTGGATCTCCTGGACCGGACCACCTGCATCAGCCGCTGCGGCCTGGAAGGCGAGACCGTCGTGGAGAATCTCCGGGATCTCAAAGGCCGGGAGTTGCCCTATCTCTCCATGGTCATCATCAAAAAGAAAGGCAAGGGGTATTGATGGCCCTTTCCAAGACCCTGGGGGGCCGGGGCCGCTGGCTGCTCCTGCTGGCCTTCACCCTGCTCGGCGCCATCTCCTGGCTGGGTCTGGGCGGGGCTTCGCACCACCTCACGGCCGGCAAGCTTTACCACCAGTTAGGCGCCCCCCTGCTCCGGCTCCTGGCCTATTTAGGGGT
>PCSG01000449.1:690-832 GCA_002772195.1 Desulfobacterales bacterium CG23_combo_of_CG06-09_8_20_14_all_51_8
TTTTCTCCGGGATTCTGGCCAACACCATGCTGTGGACCTTTTACCAGGAGGGCAAACTCAGCCGCGAGGAAATGACCCTGACCTACCTGTTCAACGGCGGGCTGCCGGTCTATCTGCTCCACCTGCCCACCACGTTTTTCAT
>PCSG01000449.1:839-12811 GCA_002772195.1 Desulfobacterales bacterium CG23_combo_of_CG06-09_8_20_14_all_51_8
CCCCTGACCCGGGACGAAACGGGCCTTGCGGTGGTCATGGGCCATGAAATCGCCCACGCTGTGGCCCATCACGGCAATGAACGCATGAGCCAGGGACTGATCGCGCAAATGGGCGGCATGGCCCTGGCAACGGCCCTTGAAACCAAGCCCCAGGCCACCCAACAACTCTGGATGGCGGCTTACGGGCTGGGAGCCCAGTACGGCCTGATGCTGCCCTACAGCCGGCTTCATGAAAACGAGGCCGACCGCATGGGCCTGATCTTCATGGCTATGGCCGGCTATGATCCACGGACCGCCGTGGATTTCTGGGCACGCATGGCTGCCCAGAAAGGCGGCGCGTCCCCTCCGGAATTTTTAAGCACCCACCCGTCGGATAAAAACCGCATCCGAAACATCCAGGCCCTGCTCCCTGAGGCCATGGCCCATTATACCGGACCCGAATAAAACCCTGCATCTATTTTCCGGATTCTCGGGAAAACCGCCCGTTTTTTAGAAAAAAAACCGTCTGCGTCAACACCTCCGGATGCCTCATGATAAAGGAGTGGCTGCTGGGAACCACGAAAAAATCCGCCATTTCGGGAAATTTCGCCCGCTCCACCGCCACCTTGCCGTCATCTTCTCCGGGAATCATCCAGGAGAACAATGGATTGAGCGATTGATTGCCGGTGATCACGCCGATCTCGGCAGAAACCGGTTTTAAGGAATTGGGGAGGCTTTCCGGCCCCGCGCCCAAGACCCGCCCGGCCGGGCCATAAATCCACCTATAAAAAAACCAGTTCCGGAAGGCGTCGGCCAGTTCGCTGCCCCGATTCGGCGGGCTGATCATCACGATCCGGCTGCCCGGGGGAAGGCGGCGGGTCTGAAGATACTGACGGGCGATGATCCCGCCCAGGGAATGGGTGACCATGTGAATTTTAACAGCGCCGCGGGCCATGCATTGATCCACCATGGCCGATAGATGAACGGCCGCCAGCTCTTCAACGGTTTTTCGGGTGGACGGGTACCCCTCATTGACGGTCTGAAATCCGTTCCCGGCAAGACATGCTTCCAGCTTCCTCATGGAATTTTTGGTCCGGGCCATACCGTGGAGAAGAATGACATATTCAAATGACATTGTAACAGATGACCGGCTCCATTTTATTCTTCACATACACCTCGCCCCTGCTTTCGATCGTAAATTCGCCGGTATTTTTAAGGAATGTCTGTTCTCCGATGATGATTTCGCCGCCCATGGCCATTTCCTCCAGTCTCGCCGCCACATTCACGCAGTCCCCGATCACCGTGTAATCCATGCGGTTGGCGGATCCGATGTTTCCGATAATGGCATTGCCGGTATTGATACCGATACCAGCTTCAAACAGCTCAAGACCGGCCTGGAGTCTTTTTTTCATCATCTCTTTGGTGGCCGCCTGCATCTCGATGGCCGTCCGGATGGCGTTTTCCGCCGCGTTCCCCGACGCATCCACAAGTCCGAAAACCGCGATCAACTGATCCCCGACGAATTTATCCAGCAGGCCGTTATTTTTAAACACAATATCCACCATCACGCTGAAATATTGATTCAGCATCCGCACCACTTCTTCCGCGCTCATGCTTTCGGCCATGGTGGTGAACGACCGGATGTCCGCAAAAAGCACCGTCACCTCTCGGCGTTCCGTATCCAGCAGGCCACCGCCCTTGGAATCCATGAGCTTTTCCACCAGGTTATTGCCCACATACCGGCTCAATCGGTTTTTAAGATCTTCTTCCTGTTTGGTTTTCTGATAAGACAGGGCCAGATCCCGGGAATAGACCATGAGCTGGGTGGCCTGCTCCTGATTTTTGCGTTTCATCTTATCCAGACGGCCGAGCAGAGAATTGAAATCTGCCGCGATATCATTCAGCTCCCGGTCCGCCTGAATCTGAATGGGATCGTTTTTTTCACCGGTTTCAATCAATCGGGTTTCCCGGCTCAGATAAAACACGCTGTCCGCGGATCGTCGGATCAGGAAATAGCCGATGACCGTTGATATCAATATGACGGGAACATATAAAATGATGGTTTCAGAAATCGTTATTTTACCTGCCATACACAAGTAAACGAACAGAAGATAAGGGATGATCGCCATAAACGCCAGGGCCGCCAGCGACTTCCCTCCGATGGTATGATAATTCCGGCGATAGGTCTGCTTCATAGGAAACTACCGAAAAAAGAAGGATGGACCCGCTCAAACTCAAAGGGCTGAAAAAATTGAACCGCGATCCCCGCCCGGGAATCTCCCGCCGGCCCGTCGGTGCAGCCGACAGGGTGAATCCGAACCACCGCTGCCTCGGTTTTAATGCAGGCCCGCACATCTTCCGTGCCGGCCAGAAAAATTTCCAGTTTCAGCCTCTGGCCGGGAAAATATTTTTCCGGAATTCGGGACAAAAACAACGCGCCGCCGCCGGAAACGTCATGGAGCTCCCCTCTTTCGCTGTGATTCCGCCCGTCTTGATCTTTCATTGTGACAATGACTTCAAATTCGATGGGATAACGATCATAGGACCGCTGGCTGGATTTCTGAAGAGGCGGCGCCTCCGGTTTCTGATCCGGAGGCTGTTGGAAAAATTCAAGAAACCGCTTGAGGGAAAACTCCATGGGGCATAGCGCTTACAGATTTTCAAAGGGTTTTATCGGGCCTTGTCGCCCTGTCAGCTGATGCAGACCCTCCGGACCTCATCCATGTCCGAAAGCCCCTGAAATACCTTCATAATCCCATCCTGCATCAGGGTGGTCATGCCTTCCGCCTTTGCCTTGACGAACAATTCTTCAGCGCTGGCCTGTTTTTTGATCATGCGTTTGATATCCGGGGTTCCTTCCATGAGCTCATGAATGCCCAGACGTCCCTTGTAGCCGGACCCGTTGCATTGATCGCACCCCACAGGCTTGAAAAGCTTAAGGCTATCGGAATAGACGATGCCGGTTTTTTTAAAATCATCAAGGCCATAACTATTTATAATATCGTCGAATTCTTCCCGTGTTGGGGTGTATTCGCTGCGGCATTTTTTGCACAGGCGCCGCAGCAGCCGCTGGGCCAGCACCGCCAGAAAAGCGTCTGAAAAATTTAAAGGATTTAGCCCCATATCCAGCAGACGGGTCACGGTTTCCGGCGCACTGTTGGTATGCAGGGTGGAAAAAACCAGATGGCCGGTTAAGGAGGCCTCGATACCAATGGAGGCGGTTTCATAATCCCGCATTTCACCGACCATGATCACATCCGGGTCGGCCCGCAAAAATGCCCGCATGATTCTGGCAAAATCCAGACCGATCTTATTTTTGATCTCCACCTGGCGCAACCCCAGCTGGGAAATTTCCACCGGGTCCTCGGCGGTCCAGATTTTCCGTTCCGGCGTATTGATATGATGCAGGGCCGAATGCAGGGTGGTTGTTTTACCGGAACCGGTAGGGCCCACCACCAGCACCAGCCCATAAGGCTTGGCGATGGCCTTTAAAAGCACCCGCATATTTCTTTCCGTGAGAGACAGGTCCTCAAGCTTCATGGCGCCGCTGGTGGCCAGGATACGCATCACGCAGTCTTCCTGGCTGTCGGCTGTCGGCAATGTGGCGACCCGCAGTTCAAACGCAGGTATCCCTTTTCGTTTAAATTTGATTTTCCCGTCCTGGGGCAGGCGTTTCTCGGAAATATCCAGGTTGGCCATGATTTTGATGCGGGACAAAATCGCGTTCGCAAAGGAATTCGGCACTTCCAGAAAATCCTGGCAGACACCGTCGATGCGGAAACGGATTTTGGTTCGTTTGGCGATGGTGGACGGCTCGATGTGAATGTCCGACGCATCCTTGCGATATGCCGTAATCAAGGTCTGATCCACCAGCTGAACGATTTTTCCAGAAGCTTCATCAACGATTTCGCCCGGCTGTTCTTCATCTTCCACTTCCTCAAAGGCGATGTCCGGGAGCTGATCAAATTCTTCCATGGACCGGCGGTCCTTGACTTCCGTCTGCTGAGTCTTTACCTTGGCGAAGAAATGATTGATGATTTCAATAATATCTTCTTTGATACCGACGGAAAATACAAATTTGCTGGTATTGAACAGGGCCTTGGCATGATCTATTTTGCTCAGGTCCTTTGGATCATCGATGAGCAGCTCGATATGATCGATTTCCCAGTGCACAGGCACCCAGACATCCTGAATCAGAAAAGGTTTTTTCAGGTTGCTGATCAGTTCATAGGGCACCTGGATTTTGGGATCAAATTCTTTAAACGGGCAGTTATAATAGGCGGACAGGGACTTTCCAATATCTTCCTTGGATGTCTTGAACTGCTCCATCAGGACGGTTTCCACGCTTTTTTTCATCCGCTTGGAAAGGGCCAGGGCCTTCTGGAGCTGATCCGTATCCACGATTTTGTTGCGCAATAGGAAATCGTATCGAGAGTCAAACCGCTTGTTCGGCTGGACCGACTCAATCTGTTCCTTGATTTTGGGGTAAATCGGATCGATTTTCTGGACCGATTCATAGCATTTAACCGCCAGTTCCTTGTAATTGCGGTTGTCCAGCGCGAGACCCAGCTTAAAATAAATCGTTGCGCGGTTTTTTTCGCCCAGGCTGTTATCTGCGAGAATAGCCTCCACCTCCTGGATGGCCTCCGCCGGGGTGTTGACAGCCAGGCTGCATTCCAGAAAATCCTCCAGAAAATTTTCGATGGGGAAATCGGTCAGAAATAATTTTTTGAATTCCGACAACGCTTCCCGGTATAACCCCAGTTCCTTGAAGGCTGTGGCGCTGTCGCAGATTTCCGGGACACTTTCCCCGATGGAAAGCCCGGTTTTTATATGAGACACTTCCTCTTTGGAGAGGGTGTAATGGACGTCCTGGTCTTTATCTTCAATTTCTCTGGCAAGCGATTCCACCTTGTATCTGATTTTCTGCTGGAGTTCCGGGTCGATTTCCCCGTCCCCGGACAGAATATCCTCATACAATTTGACAGCTTCACCATAAAGCCCATGGGCTTCATAAGCTTCGGCGGATTTTAATTTGGCGGTATTCGTATTCATGGTTAAAATATCTTTTTTCTCAAAATTTTACCGAATCGCTTGCTGACCGGCTGAATCTTTGTCAGTTGCGGCAGCAAAATTTCGCAGTTAAGGCGCACCATGGAAATCGGCGCATTGCCGCCGATCATCACGATCAAAAATCCGGTATCACTTCTTTTGATATAAAACCGGGCCCTGTCATAAATCAATTCCGCGTCCCGGACATTACCCATTTCAAGGATAAACGGTTCCCAGTTGATTTCAGAAAGTTTTTCTTCTTCCCCTCTGAAGTCGGGAGAAAATTTGCTCAGCAGGACGCCGCCCTCGAGATGGAAACCACCATCAGGCCATGGACGCCCTCGATTGCCATGAGATCTTTAAATATATCTTTCATACCCGTATCCAAAACAGTTTATTTAATTTTAATCAGAGAGTAAAATCAGTAAATTATACATTTTACCCCAGGAGATTGAGAATCCGGTCCCAGGGGGAGTCCGATGAAATGGCGACAGCGATCGTTTCATCTCCCGGGACAATGATGAACTGATCCTTTTCCCGGTTGACATATAGAACATTGAGCCGTCCGCAATTAAAATGATTGCCGATGGCAGACGCCTGATCTATCAGGCCGTCCCAGGAATGGTCATGAGAAATATCCAGAACCCCGCTTCTGGTGCCAATGGATTTATTGATTTTCCTTCGAATGACATCAATGGCTGTCACCTCCGGCGCTTCCGCTTCTTTTTGCACCGGTTTGATTTTTACCGATGGTTGCGGTTTTTGAACCGGAATTTCATGAACCGGCGGCTGGGATTTTTCCTCATCCGGCGGGGACCCGTATCCATCCAGCGGGGAGTCTAAAAGAATTTCCGGATGAGACGATTCCTCCTCGGTTTCAAATTCTTCATCCTGCTCATCTTTAACGCGCATGGCGTCCAGCAGGAGAGCCTGGAGGTCTTCCTGAATAAGTTTTTCCTGAAACACGCAGCCGCGTTCAATGGACAGAGACACGTTGGACCAGGACAGAATCTCATAGGCGGCTTCTTTGCCCATCTGGTCGCCATAGCGGGCGTTCATCAATTCGCCGTTTCTGAAAAAAAGAACGCCGCCCCGCTTGCCTTTTTTGTCGACGATGCGCAAGGTGCTGGTCTGCTGTTCCATTTCAATGAGCTGCAGGAATGTTTCCAGACTCACATTGTGCAGGTTTCCGCCCTCGGCTTTTTTACTCAATGTCTTTGTGATTTCACCAAAAAGTTCGATAGCGGTAAACGGCTTTTTCAAATACCCGGCGGCCCCGCTTTTTATAACGACTTCCCTGGTTTTGGGCTTATCATAGGAGGTCATCACATAAACCGGAACGTCAGGGAATTTTTTCAACATAACGGACAACAGTTCAAACCCGTCCATGCCCGGCATTCTAAGATCGGATGCGACAAATGACACATAGGTCTGATTGAGTAACGCCAGGGCCTCGAGCCCGGACCCGGCGGTCAATACGTTAAATGATTCTGAAAACCCTTCCAGATCTTTTTCGATCAAACGCAGAAACGCCGAGTCGTCGTCAACGATTAACACATTCGGTCTCATTCTCTATTCCTTTAGCCGGCAAAAAATTCCGCATAACATCATCTGTATTCGATTTTATGCTATATTTCGACATTAAAATCAATGATTTCGTCAGTATAGTTTTTTCTCCAGGCCGTCAGATACTTTCTGAAAACAGCGGTCATGCCCAGTCCGTCCGTCATATCGTTAACACATGCGATGATGGCCCTGACAAGCTCCTTCGGTCCGGTGCTGCCGTTAAACGTTACTTTACCGTTTGCATACCGGAATTCCCCTGCAAAGGGATCCAGAAAATCGTACTGGTCCGCCTTATTAACAAATTGTTTATTTAAGAGGGTTTCAAAATCCGCCTTAATGCGCTTGTTGGATCGGACCACCTACTCCAGAAGCACCAGCAGATCGGAAAGCATGGCCAAGACACGCCGAGAATCCTTTCGCGGCGGAGAGGCCTTGGACGACATCCTGTGCGGAACCGGGGTAGGAAGTGCAGCGGATTTGACAACCGGTTTGGATTTCACATCGGCGGGCTTTGAAAGGGCGCTGATTTTGGAAAGCTGAATTTTTTTAACATTGAATATGCCGCCCGACACCCGTGAACGTTTGATTAAATCATCACGATATCCGGTGGACCGGTCCAGTTCGCCCTCTCCCCGGGCGGATGCGCCGCCGATCACTTCTCCGTTGTAAATAAACAAAAAGCCGCCGCCGGCGTTCTGATTCAGTTTCACCTCGATATAGCCGGTGATTTTTTCACTTTCCATTTTTTTGATCAGGCCTTCCAGATCGGTAAACTCCGACGTCAAATCACTGTAAAGGGGCTCGGCGCTGGAAAGGTTCGCCCAGTAATAAACTCTTTCGGGCAGAATATAATAGACCGTCACGGAATAATTATTTTGTGAAGCGGTTTCCATAATTTTAGTTAACGCGGCCCCGCCTTTGAATTCCTCCTTCCGGCCTTTGTAATACCCGTTGAGGATATTCGCCTCGTCAAAAAATACCACCGCTTCCGATATCGGGGATTTGAAATAAACACCGCCTGTTCCCAGGGCGCCCTGATAATGCTCAAGGAGTTTATCAATCTTAATGTAATAACTGTTTAAATCCTGAATTGCAGGTTTTTCCCTCGGTATAATGATCATTGTCTCTCTCCGTGCAAATGCCTTTCAAAACAAATCCTTAACCCATCTTCTAACAAAACAAGCAATGTGCCCTGATGGCGCACATTGCTTGTTTTTGGAATCACACCATCTTTAAAATTATCGTTTTCGTCGTAAGCGATCGATGGAAAACCGCAGGCTGTCCTGCATTCTTGAAATCGCATCCGCCAGATTGCCGATTTCATCTTTTGAATGGACGTCAATTTCCGCTTCCAGATCGCCGACGCTGATCCGGTCCGCCGCTTCCGTCAGGTACTGAATATTCCGGGTGAGCCGGTAGCCGTAAACGATAATAATCAAACCAATCAAAAGGATGGAGCCGATCAGAATGCCGAAATTGATGTTTCGCGTGCCTTTCGCCAGTTTCTGAGCCCCGGTTTTCAGCGTCTCCGTCTTGCTGGTGAATTCATCAATATAGGCGGTACTCATCAGCAGAAATGGCTTGCCTTCAAGATGGATCGGCGCTACGGCCATGTATTTTTCCCGGATTTTCCCGTCCGGATCCTTCCAGTGATAAAACCCTTGCGATTCTTTCATGCCCTGGGCGCCGGAAAGCACTTCAAAAAAGTGGTCGAAATAAGGGCCGAGGGCTTTCCGAATCATATCAATGTCATCAATCCCGATAATGTTCGGGTTCGGATGGGCCCAGATGGTCCAGTTCTGTCCTGTTTCGGCCTCGGGCTGTTGAATCAGGCAGGTATATCCGGATGCCCCGACACTCTGGACGGCGATGCCGCTGAAATCGGGATCATAGAAAAAATCTTCTCTCACAAGGTCCGGATGGGCTTTCAGATAAATTTCCGTCTGAAGCGCCACATCCCTTGCTTTCTGCATCAGCTTTTCCTTGCCTTCCTGAAGAACCAGTTCCGTACTTTCATCGGTAATTTCAGTGGCCAGCTTATTCAATTGCTTTTGGGAAAAATAACCCGACATCGCCATCAGCAGAATCGGAATCACGAGAAAAAGGAGCATCATCTTACCGCGCAAACCCAGCCAGCCCCCGGAGCGGATATCCCCTGTCCCCGTGGTGATTCTTTCAGCCCGGGGCGATGGTTCGGTTTCGGTCTCATCGGTATCCGGCTCCATGGATGACGGACCGGTGGGTTCTTCGGCCGCCAGGAAATCATCGGCGGGTTCTTCCGCTGCTTCAAACAATTTACTAACCTCGGTCACATGACCACATGATCCGCAGCGCACCCTGACGGATGTCCCCCTGTACTGTTCCAGCTTATCAGGATCAATATGATAAACTTTCCCGCACTCCTCACAAATAACCGTCATATCCTATCCTCCTTCATTAAAATGGCCGCTTTGGCTTTGACATAAGGTGGCACCTTAAAAACTATCCGATGGAATACATGATTCACTATCATTCCAACACAATTTAGACTTTGATCTCCCGAAGCTTTCTAACCATGGCCTGTTGAAAAGCAACCTTTCTTTCCTCCCGGAGGATCTGCCGGGCCAATAAATCCACCAGCTCCGCCGCGCGATGGGAGGGGAACCGGGATTGATTTTCCCCCATTTCACTGATTTCATCCTCAATAACCACATCGGCAATGGGCCCCATGGCCCGGGACAGTTCTGATGACAGATAATGGAAAAAAGACTTGTCCACTTTTGGAGTTGCTTCTTTTGCGGTTTCGCAGAGATGAAGTTTATACAGGCGGTTTAAAATCAGCCGGAGCTGTTTCAAATCCATATTGAGTGACCGGGTAACCTGACCGAGGTTCTTGGTTCCGTCCAGTTCCATCAGCACCTGGAGCATTTGACTGTCCAGGGAAACTTCTCCAAGATCCGCACGGACCGTTCGTTTAAGAACCAGCTTGGACATATCACCAGCAAAAACATTCATTATTCAGCCTCCGAAAAATCAATGATCTAACCAGCGGCGTCACGAAATATGAACGCCCGAAAAATCAAAAGAAACCAGACGCCCAATGATCATGCGCCGAGGTTCTTAATGATCTGCCGCAGTGTGTGAAACTCCGCCTTAATCTCTTTCTTGAATTGCTCCACAATATAATCGATGGCTTCTCTGGATTCCAGAGACAATGGCGGGCCACCGGCCGGGCGGACGGCGGGCGGCGGGGTTCTTTCGGGGGCAAGGGCCATCGCCGGTTCGCCGGCCGCTTCTCTTTGCAGAACGCGCTCTTTAAAATCCTTAAACTTATTGACTTCGGCGGAAAGGAGCTGCTTCTTCTGGGACTCTTTCATCCCCGGAGAGAGCAGGACTTTTTCAAAATTTTTGTAAACCGACGCGACAAACTTGAAGGCATCCGGATGGGCCCGGGCCTTTTTGGCTTTAATGTATTTGCCGATGGATTCATGCAGCTTGAGAAACAGGGTCAGGATCTTGTCATTTTTGTACTTCCCCAGAAGGCGATTGGTTTCGGCCAGAAAATCCACCATGGTATCATCCGTGATTTCCCAATCAATGGAAAAAACCAGGGCCTTCAAATTCCTGATGGGAGAATCCGCCGGCAGATCATCGGCAGCACTTTCCGCCCTGGGCTTCGCCGCTTTCCTCCCTGTTATTCTGGAGTTATCGGCGACACTGACCGCGGCAGAAGAAACTTTTGATACCGGAGCGGCTTCAGAATTATCATCTCCAAACAATTCATCCAATCGGCTTGAAACCTCTTCACCGAGGCTCCCATCTTCTTCCTTCGTCGTCAATGCTCTACCCTCCTATTCCAGTTTCTTTCTCAGTGATCCGACGGTTAATGCGATAATTTTTTTCATGGTGGCGGCCACATTGTCTCCCCGGACGGCGCTGGCGGGAAAACTCGGGGCTTTGAGCCGGCTGTTCAGATCTTTTTCCATAGTGTCCATGGAGAGAATCGGAATGCCTTCTTCCTCAAGGTCACGTTTGTTGTACTGTAGAACCAGGGGGATGTTAAAAATGCTTTTATTGAAGGTTTCCAGGTTTTCTTTCAGATTCTGAAGGGAACGGATGTTCATTTCCCGGCGCAAATCCATGGAATCCGCGACAAAGACCAGCCCGTCCACGCCTCTTAAAACCAGTCGCCGTGTGGCGTTATATTTAACCTGACCGGGGACGGTATAAAGCTGGACCTTGATGCTGTGACCCTTGATTTCGCCGATGTCAAAAGGCAGGAAATCGAAAAAAAGGGTACGGTCCCCATAGGTTTTCACCGTCACCATTTCATTCTGAATGCGCTTTTTAAACTTCTTGTTGATATATTCCAGATTGGTTGTTTTTCCCCCTCGGCCGGGACCATAGTAAACGATTTTAACCTGGACTTCCTTCTTTTTCGGATTTATTAATGCCAACTCACCTACCTCCAGCAGTCATAGGTTAAAGTTTTGCCGACCAGAACACAGAATCGGGCAACAAACACCGTCGGGCAAGAATTCTCAAACAATTTCATTATTCAACAATAACGACGATTTATTCCACCTGTTCCCTGCGCGTAAAAAATCAGATCCATCAGATCAGGGTTTGAATCCGTTTGATCGCTTCCGTGACTTTCAGACGCAAAAATCCCAGAGAAACATTTTTATTGAAAATGGTGAGCAGCAGCAAATCATCCACGACCTTGCTGAAATGGATGCTTTCTTCCTCTCCTTTGTGAAAAAGAAGCGAAAACTCCTGTTCACCGATAATATTGGCCATAGCACTGACGGCACCGTAATTCCCGGCGGCGAGCGCCGCCAGAGAATACACGTCATGGCTGATATCACCGTTTTCAAGGTTGACGATGACGTTACCGGCCAGATCCATCAGGATAACACTTTAAACCCCCAAATCAATGAGCTCTTCCTGAAGGATATTCTCTATTGACTCAATCTGCTGCTTATCAAACTCGATCGTAAAATCCATTTATTCTCACCCCTTCAAAATTATATTCATGATCCCGCCCAGAACTTTAAATCGTCAAACAACCAAAAAAAAACTGGATTGAACCGAAAATCACTGTTTTGCCAGACAAACGTTATTAATCTTTAGCGTATTACTTTTATTTAATCAACCAGAAAAAACAAAAAGAACATCTTATGGATTTCTCCGGATGCCGCATGATCTTCAGAAAGGGTCCTGATCCTTCTGAAAATAGTCCCTCAGATCTTTGTGAAATAATGATCCACCAGTTTTTCCGCAAGTCCCGTATACTCTCTGACCGTCAATTGTTTCATCCGGGACTTCACGGATTCCGGAACTTTCGCCAGATGATCCACAAACTCCCGGATATCCTCCAAACGGACACGCCGGCC
>PCSG01000449.1:12820-13301 GCA_002772195.1 Desulfobacterales bacterium CG23_combo_of_CG06-09_8_20_14_all_51_8
ATGTTTCAATGCTTCATAGGGGTTTTCTTCGTTGTAAACCCGCATGGCGGTCTGAATCGCCTCGGACAAGAGCTCGGGATTCTCGTCAAGGTCTTTTTCAAGCGCCTCCGGGTTTAAGGATACTTTGTCCAGCCCTTTCAAGGTGCTTTTCAGCCCGATGGTCAGATACCCCCAGACAGCGCCCAGATTCCGCAAAACCGTGCTGTCGGTCAGATCCCGCTGAAACCTCGAATTCAGTAATTTGACTGCAAGATGTTCCATCATGGAAATCGCCATTCCCATGTTGCCTTCGCTGTTTTCAAAATCAATGGGATTGACCTTGTGGGGCATGGTCGAAGACCCCACTTCCCCGGCAATGGATTTCTGCTTGAAATACCCGATGGAGATGTATCCCCACATGTCCCGGTCAAAATCGATGATCGTGGAGGCGAGGCGGATGAGGACGTGGAGCAGTTCCGCAAGATAATGATTCGGATTGATC
>PCSG01000390.1:0-886 GCA_002772195.1 Desulfobacterales bacterium CG23_combo_of_CG06-09_8_20_14_all_51_8
GAGAATCTGGCGGATCAGCTTTTTTTTGACGGGTTTGCTCTGAACGGACAGAAAATCCACATAAATGCCGGTTTGCCGGTGTTTTACGCTGTGCATGGCCGAATCGGAATCCTCAAAAAGGCTTTCAAGGGCGTTTACGGTTTCAGGGGGCATATCATCGGCCAGAAACGCTTCGAAGTCCTGTTCCGGTAAAAGAATATCGACATCATAGGTCATACGCGGCTCCACTGGCGGCCGGATGTATTTGGCGGCTGCAATGGCGCCGATTAAAATTGCATCCGGATACACGCGGACAACATCGGCAATAACATTGTTAAAGCGGCTTTTATGCGCGTTTCCCACGGCATGGCTGAAAAAATCATCGGCCAGCACCTCACATCGATCGCTCTCGCATTTCAGAAATTTTTGTTTCATTGGTTTTTTATCGGGCCCTCTATGCTTGTCGGAATGGTTTGCCAGGGTATTTCAGTGTCGTATCACAATGATTCGATGGCCCGTGTTGATCGGGCACAGCTCCTGTAGAAGTCTCCTGATCGATGGAAACCACCCGGTTGCCGCCGGAATTCCTGGCACGGATGAGGGCGTTTTTGACTTTGACGATCAGGTCGTCGGGATCGCTCAGGGCGCTAGGGATCATGGTGGCTGTCCCGATGCTGACGGTCAGGATTTTTCCCGTTGTGGACCGGCAATGGACCATGGCAAGGGTTTCCGCGCCTTCCCGGATCTTTTCAGCAAGAAAATTGGCCTCTGTGGAAATCGTGTCCGGCAGAACCGCGATAAATTCCGTTTTTCCATATCTGGCGGTAAAATCTCCGGCCCGCTGCAGATTTTTGTTAAAAATCCCGGCGATGGCCTTTACGCAACGGGCGGTACGGATGCGGCCATA
>PCSG01000390.1:903-2305 GCA_002772195.1 Desulfobacterales bacterium CG23_combo_of_CG06-09_8_20_14_all_51_8
TAAAATCATCAATATGGGCAATGATCACGGAAAGGGGCTGCTGGGTCCGCAGGTTACGGTTCCATTCGATTGTTAAGACGGTTTCAAAAAGGGGCAACCCCGCTATGCCGGATCGAATTGCATTATAGCCGTATGGCCCATATTCCCGGAGTTTCCAGATAAGGACGGAAAGAAGGAATCCGACGCCTGTTCCGAGACAGATGCCGGCAAGCAGGCTCCAAGGGGCCGGCAAACCGCCGGGCCCGTTCCCGGCGATGGCTGCCGGAACGGCTGTCGCTGCAGGTGAAAGGATTAAGGCGATCTGAAATACTCGGCGCATTTAACGGGCCTGGTCCTGTTTTCCGGCTCAAGCGATGAACGCATGGGGGCTTTTGCAGGAATTTATTTTTCATGCTTATAGAACATGACGCCGATGGCTTCCGGACCGGCGTTGATGCTGATGGAAGGTCCGAAGTAGGTCCTGAAGACATTCCGGCAGTCAAAATTCTGCTCGAATACGCCCCGCAGGCTGTTGACAAGCGTCAGATTGCGTCCGTGGGCGATGGCCAGATCAATGGGGGCGCTGCCGATTTCTTCTCGTATGATATCGAGCATGGACAGGATCATGTTTGGTTGTTTGCCGAAAAGACGTGTTTTGACCACCAGCTTGCCGTCTTCAAACCCCAGCACCGGTTTGGCCCCCAGGGTCAGGCCGATTAATGATTTGAATCCGCCGATTTTCTTTCTTTTTCGCAAATATTTCAGCGTCGGGATAGCCAGATAGGAGGTGGTCCGGGCCAGGACCCGGTTGAGATTGTATACCACGCTGCCGAATTCTTTGCCTTTTTTGAATCCCTTGGCCGCGTCAATTACGGCTACGCCGAACCCCATGCTGCAAGAGCGGGAGTCAATGATTTCCACTTTGCATTTATGAGACGAAAATTCCTGGTTGACTTTGAGGGCGGTTTTGAAATTTTCGCTCAAGGCGTCCGAACAGTGCACGACTAGAAGTTCATCGCATTGGGATGTTAATTGCATGAATTTGAGGGCATAGTCCTGATAGGGGATGGGTTCGGTATGCATGGATTCATATTTTTCATAGTTCTCATAAAAATCCATGATGTTGATGTCAACCCCGTCCTTGTAGGTTTTTCCGTCCAGAACCACATTGACCGGCAATATTTCAATACCCAGGTCTTTTGCGATATATTCCGGAATGTCTGCGGTGCTGTCGGTTAAAACAATACGTTTCATCGGGCGCTCCTTTCTATGATTTGAATATGGGGGACATGCTCCTTGTGATTTTTCGTTTCGGATTTCAGTTTTTGAGGTCGTGTTGGTCTATAACCATAATAAATCTATGCTTTTCTGGGCCATATGTCAACTGCTTCATATCGCGTTTGTTTATAAAGTTTAACGACGA
>PCSG01000390.1:2406-3749 GCA_002772195.1 Desulfobacterales bacterium CG23_combo_of_CG06-09_8_20_14_all_51_8
ATTTCAGGGGCCTGCGGCAGTTTTTTCCCGGCAGAGTTCCCTGAAGTTGCAGTAATCGCAGAATACTTTCAGGGTGGTTTTTTCAAACAGGCCTTTTTCTTTAGGGATGTTCTCTTCGATATCGGCGCAAAAAGAATACATTTCAAGGGTTTCATTTTTGACAATTTTTGCGAAACCGTCAATGTCAGCGCGGGTGACGTGGAGCGCGTCTTCAGTATAGTCCGGTTTCAGGTAAGCGATGACCGGATCGATGCTTTCCGGATCATGGCCAAAATGAAAGGCGGCCCAGGCGGCGTAGCCGAGCATCTGTTTGTGGTGCTTGACGGCGTCGGCTTTTCCGGTTTTCCAGTCCATGATGTAAAGCTTGTCGCCCACAGGAAACAGAAAATCCACCTTGCAGTAAGCTTTGTACTCCTTGATGACGGTCTGACCATAGCCCGGAGGTTCGATGATCCACCGGTCCCGGGTGGCGATGGCGTTTTGTATCAGCCAATGGAAACGCGGGCTGTTTAAAAGATTGTCCAGACAGAGCCGGACATTTTCAAAAATTTCGTCAACATTGAGGCGGCTGATTTCCTGGTAATAAATTTCCGCAAAGGGTTTTTCGCAGTACCGGCCTGTGAGTTTCCGGGTGTAATCATGGAATTTTGGCAGATCGATCCGGGCATGGCTTTTCTGGAAACGCTCCAGAAGGGCTTTGATGACGTCATGAACAATATTGCCGGTTTCAAGGGGAATGGTCGTCAAGGCTTTGAGCTGATTGATTTTAGAGAGCGGAAACTCCCGATCAAATTTTGCGTAGTAAGTATAAAAATACCTTCTCCGGCATGTTTTAAACGTATCAAAGCGGGAGGCGGACCATCCCAGAATCGGCGTATAAGGAAACTGCTTAATGGGAGTCATTCGGGTTAGGTTTTCCTTTGTGAGATTAGAGCCGGCAGGTTCGGATGTTGGTGACGATGATGCCCTTTGCCCCGAGTGAGGTCAATTCGTCCATGACCCTGTTGGCCTCCTTTTGTCGGACCATGGCTTTCACCGCCACCCAGCCGGATTTGCTTAAAGGCGCGATGGTGGGCGATTCAATGCCGGGGGTAATGGCGCAGAATTTTTCCAGCAGGATTTCCGGCGCGTCATATTCAACCATGACGTATTCCCGGGCTACCACAATCCCGCGCAACCGGTCCAGGCAGGTCTGGATAGCGGTATCATTGATGGACGTCTGCGGTCCGGCGATGACCAGAGCTTCGGATTCAAGAATGGGGGAGCCGACGATTTTAAGACCGGCTTCGGTCAGGGTCCTTCCGGTCCGGACCACATCGGCGATGACGTCGGCCACGCCCAGT
>PCSG01000318.1 GCA_002772195.1 Desulfobacterales bacterium CG23_combo_of_CG06-09_8_20_14_all_51_8
ATTTTATCCTCTCACCGGAAATTATAAATACGCAGACGACATGACAAATGAGTTTTTCAGGGAAATTTTGAAAAAACTTCCCACGTACATAGTACTTGTGTATTGTGAAACATCGTTTATAGGGAGCAATGGACGAATTGAAAATATTTACAATAGATTAGAAAATATTATTAAAAAAAATTATACGGAAGACAGCCTGGTTTTTACTGATAATTCAGGGATAACGTTTTGGAAAAAAACACAAAATTCTTTTCGTTATGGAAGTATACCGCTTTTTCATTTATTTAAAAAAATATCATGACAGAAATATTATGTATATCCGAATAAATAAGTAAATATTTTGATGGATATAAAACCATCTCCATCCATTGTCAGAATATTTTTAAAAAAAAGAGAGTACACAATCAACACAATGAACAATCAAGTTTTAGCCAATACCTCCAGCCATCCTCGTTCAATAACTTTCTGGGCCATCAGCCTCTTACTGATTATTTCAACCACCGCCGTCTATGCGCCGGTCCGTCACCATGACTTTATTAATTACGATGACGAAATATATATTAAGGATAACAACCACGTCCAGGCAGGGCTGACATCCGACTCCATCAAATGGGCGTTTTCAGTGACAAAAGACGATGAAAGAGCCTACTGGCATCCGCTCACCTGGCTGTCTCACATGCTGGACTGTCAGATATTCAAAGTTCAACCCGGATATCACCACCTATCCAACCTGCTATATCATCTGATCAATGTCCTGCTGCTTTTCCTTGTCTTTTTCCGCATGACCGGCGAACTATGGAAAAGCGCTTTTATCGCCGCGTTATTCGCCCTGCATCCGCTCAATGTGGATTCCGTTGCCTGGATCGCCGAAAGAAAAAACCTGCTGTCCACCGCATTCTGGTTTTTCACCATGCTGGCATACATCTACTATGCCCGATGCCCTTCATTACGCCGTTATCTCCTGGTTTTAACGGGTATGACCGCGGGACTTCTGGCCAAGCCCATGCTGGTGACCCTTCCGTGTGTTCTGCTCTTGATGGATTTCTGGCCGCTACAACGAATAACATTTGCATGGCGGGAGAAATCGGAATCTATCCGTTTCCCCGAATCTTCATTATTCCTTCTTATTTCGGAAAAAATTCCCCTGCTGGCGTTATCGGGAATATCGACCGCCCTGTCCGCTCTTTCCCTTCAGCATTGCGATCAATTTGTCTCTCATGATGTCGTGCCCCTCTGGCTGCGCGTGGAAAACGCCCTGGTTTCATATATCAAATACATCTTAAAAATCTTCTGGCCCCGGGATATGACGATCTTTTATCCGTTTCCGGATGCGATTCCGCTCTGGCAGGTTTGGGGGGCATTGCTTCTGCTGATGGCCGCATTTATGATTTTTTTCCTGCTGGCCAGAAAAGCGCCGTTTCTGGCTGTCGGCTGGTTATGGTTTACCGGAACCCTGGTGCCGGTCATCGGCATCATTCAGGGGGGACGCTGGCCCGCTATCGCAGACCGATGGACCTATGTGCCGGCCATCGGCCTGTTTATCATCGTCAGTTGGGGCGGGGCAGCATTCCTCGAAAAATTTTCACAAAAAAAAGCGCCGAAAATCATCGCTGCAACGCTGATTCTGCTATCTTTGACAATTGCGTCAAACGCCCAGGTCAAATACTGGAAAAACAGCATCACCCTGTTTTCCCATGCCATTGAAGTGACAAAAGACAATGGTCTGGCCCACTACAACCTGGGTCAAGCATTGGGAGAGGCTGGAGACTTTGACCAGGCTATTTTTCATTATTATACCGCATTAAAGATTAATCCCAAAAATGACGAGGCCCATGTCAACCTGGCCAATGCGTTGGCCCGAAAAGGGGAGATGGACGAAGCTGTCAGCCATTTTAATCTGGCGTTAAAAATTGATCCTGAAAACGAATATGCCCATTTTAATCTGGCGAATGCGCTGGTCCAAACAGGAAAACCAGACGAAGCTGTCGACCATTTTAATATTGCGTTAAAATTAAACCCCAAGGAGGATAGAGCCTATGTGGGGCTGGGAAATGTTTTTGCCGGGAAAAAGCAATTGAATAAGTCGGTTGAATATACGTTAAAAGCCTTGGAGATCAATCCGAAAAATGAGGTGGCTTCTGACAACTTAGGAAAAATAATGCTTCAACAAGGCAATATTGCCGGAGCATTTATATATTTTAAAAAAACCGTCGACATTAATCCAAATAATGAAAATGCAAAAACAAATTTAAACCAGCTATCTATCATTCAAAAAAGAATAGATGACCAGGCGGCAAAAATCTCAGAAACAATCCAAAAAGACCCGGATAATCCGTCGCGCTACTTTCAATTGGGCCGACTTTATCAATCCACAGGTTATTATGATCTTGCGATTCGGCAGTATGAAAACGCATTGGCTATCAAACCGGATATGACCCCGGCGCTTTATTCCCTGGGAATTACTTTCACGCTCAAGGGGGAATATGACCAGGCGATTGCGACTTTTCAAAAAATTATCGCGATCGAACCGGACAACGCCTCCGTCTGCTACAATCTTGCCTGCGTTTATTCGCGGCAGAACAAAAAAAATGACGCGGTCGAATGGCTGCAAAAAGCGGTGAACAAAGGATATGACAACTGGAATAATTTAAAATCCGATCCGGATCTGGAGAATATTAAAGATGAACCGGGTTACCGGAAGCTGTTGAAGCAGTAGGGGCGGGATTTATCCCTGACCAAAACGGGAGGGCGTAAAGCCATCCCCTACTCATCTCCGTCATACCGGACCTGATCGGGCATCCAGAATTAAAAATGACATATACCGATTCGTCATACCGGCGAATGCCGGTATCCAGAAAACAGCCCGAAATTCTTTCACAGCATGACACCCCCCCTTACCGGTTCTGGATTCCGGCCTGCGCCGGAATGACGGGGATGGAAATTCCAGCTCCCGGATAAAAACATACGGGGACAGGTTCCGCCGGAATGACGGGTGGTAAAATAACTGAAGTTATGGGATTGCATCTGTGAATAAGCAACCGGCGGTATACATTCTGGCAAGCAAGAGAAATGGCACCCTTTACATCGGCGTCACCTCAAATCTCGTCAAACGGATATGGGAGCACAGAAACAATATCGTTGAAGGCTTTACCCAAAAATACGGCGTCCATCAACTCAACTGGTTTGGTATGAACTTCACGGAACCATGGAGTCTGCCATCGTGCGTGAGAAACGTCTGAAAGAATGGAAACGGGCGTGGAAACTCAAATTGATCGAAGAGAAAAATCCAGAATGGCGGGATTTGTATGAGACAATCGTTTGACTTGTCCCGAAAACCGATCTGGTTTCCGGCCTGCGCCGGAATGACGGAAGATAAAACCGGAATGACGGAATGGGGTGGAATGATGGAACGAGGTGGATTCCGGAATTCGCCCATATCCTCGTCATACCGGCGAACGCCGGTATCCAGAAAACATTCCGGTATTTTTTCACAGCATGACACAGCCATCATACCGATTCTGGATTCCGGCCTGCGCCGGAATGACGGGAGATAAAACCGGAATGACGGGAGATAAAACCGGAATGACGGAAGATAAAACCGGAATGACGGAAGATAAAACCGGAATGACGGAAGATAAAACCGGAATGACGGAAGATAAA
>PCSG01000148.1:0-273 GCA_002772195.1 Desulfobacterales bacterium CG23_combo_of_CG06-09_8_20_14_all_51_8
TCCACGCGGATAAAAACCCTTCATCTGCGTTCGTCCGCGTGTGTCTGCGGCTAAAAATCAAAAGGACATCTTTAATGAAAAGACATTCAATAAATTCAAAGCGATTCAAATAATACATATTCCTATAATGACCCCACACATAAAAACGACTGATTCCACCTGGAAGCCCTTTGTTCTCCTCTCACTGTTCTTAATCATCGTCACGGCGGCAGTTTACTGGCAAGTGCAAGGATTTGACTTTGTCAATTATGACGACGATGATTACGTGTACGA
>PCSG01000148.1:289-539 GCA_002772195.1 Desulfobacterales bacterium CG23_combo_of_CG06-09_8_20_14_all_51_8
GACGGCATTACATTCAAGTCTATCATCTGGGCGTTTACCAGCCGTTATGCGAGCAACTGGTTTCCCCTGACCTGGCTGTCCCACATGGCTGATGTTTCCCTCTTCGGCTTGGACCCAGGCAGCCACCATCTGACCAACCTGATGTTCCACATCGCCAACACCCTGCTGATGTTTCTGGTTTTCCGGAAAATGACCGGCAACTTATGGCAAAGCGCCTTTATTGCCGCACTGTTTGCGATCCATCCCCTGC
>PCSG01000148.1:570-3680 GCA_002772195.1 Desulfobacterales bacterium CG23_combo_of_CG06-09_8_20_14_all_51_8
CAAGGATGTCTTAAGCGCATTTTTCTGGATGTTGACCCTCTTGGCCTATGTTCGCTATATCCGCCGTCCTGGCTGGGCCACTTATGTGTGGGTGCTGGTTTTCTTTATTTTGGGGCTGATGAGCAAACCCATGGCGGTGACCCTGCCGTTTGTGCTGTTGCTGCTGGATTTCTGGCCACTCGGCCGATTACGATTGGTTAGGTCTGAAGGAGTTCAACCAAACATAAAAATTGCAGGCTTGATCCGGGAAAAAATACCCCTGTTTCTCCTATCTGCCGCATCCGCCGGGATTACTTTTTATGTTCAACAAAAGGGCGGCGCCGTCCAATCATTTGATATCGTCCCCCTGGCGGACAGAGTTCCCAATGTCGTTATCTCCTATGTTCATTACATCCTCAAAACCATGTATCCGGTTCATCTGGCGACATTTTACCCATATCCGGAGGCTTTTCCCTGGTGGAAGGTCACAGCCGCTATCGTTGTTCTGGCGGCCCTGACCATGCTTGCGATTCGGCATATGCATCGACATCCTTATGTTATCGTCGGGTGGTTTTGGTTTATAGGGACGTTAGTGCCGGTGATCGGCCTGGTGCAGGTAGGTGTTCAATCCATGGCCGACCGGTATATGTACCTTCCGATTGTCGGTTTATTCATAATTATCGCATGGGGCCTCCCCGAACTTATTTCAAACTGGCGATATAAACGTTTCTGGCTGGGAGCGCCCGCAATTATGGCTGTTGTTGTTTTATCAGTCGTGACCTGGAATCAGACCGGATACTGGAAAAACAGTGAATCTCTTTTCAGCCATGCCATTGCAGTAACTGAAAACAATTTTGTGGCCCACTATAATTTAGGCATTGCGCTGGCAAGCAAAGACGAAACAGACCAGGCCATCGCCCATTACCAAAAATCACTGGCAATAAGCCCCAATCAGCCTGATGTATATATGAGTCTCGGACTTGCCTTTGATGAACAGGGAGAAAATGAAAAGGCGCTGGTTTGTCTTCAACAATCCGTATTACTTGATCCTGAGTATTACCATGGCCAATACAATTTGGGCACGTTATTATTAAAAAAAGGGGAATGGGATCAGGCGATCCCTCATCTCGAAAAGGCGGCCCAACTCCATCCTGACAACGATCAGGCGCATTTTAATCTCGCAAAAGCCTTGTTTCACAAAATGGATTATGTATCCGCGCTGAAGTATGCTTTAAAAGTCATTTCTATGAATCCCGGACATGAAAAGGCCCATCAAATTGCGGGGGTGATTTTATTTAAACAGGGAAACTTAAAAGAAGCTCAATCGCATTTTAGCTCGGCCTTATCCCTCAATCCATATTCCGCTGAAGCCCTTCAGTATGAAGGATATATTTTTCTGAAACACAATCAACTTGATAAGGCGCTGTCGTCATTTAAAAAAGCATTAATCCATGACCCTGACAATAAAGAGGCTCGACAACTGGTCCAGCAGTTAGAAGCAAAGCTGGCAGTAGCAAAACAGACCATCCTCCGGGAACTGGAAAAAAATCCCGACAATCCGCCGCTGCGCAAACAGCTTGGAAAAATATTCCAGGCTCAAGGCTTAACTGACAGCGCCATTGAACAGTATCAACTGGTCATCAGTCAACATCCTGAATGCATTGATGCGCTTTTTGAACTCGCGGCTCTCTATGCTGATAAAGGCCAATACGCCACCGCCATCTCTTACATGGAACAGGCGATATCTTTTCAACCGGATAATCCCGCGCATGACTATAACATCGCCTGCCTGTATGCCCTGCAAGAAAAGGCCCCCGAAGCGCTGTTGTGGTTGAAAAAGGCATTGGACAAAGGCTATAAGAACTGGGATCAAATTCGGACGGATGATGACTTGAAATCAATCAGAAATACAAAGGAATTCAAAAAGCTGATGAAAAACAGGTAAAAGTTTGAACCTTATCGGCGAGTTACGAAAAAAATGGTAAAAATCAATGATTCCAATAGGATAATCCCTAAAAAACAATCCGTTTTCCAAGCCAGCCGATGGTTCTGGGTATTTTATCTATTTGCTGTTGTGATCGGAATTTTTCTGAGAACTTACCTGATTTCCGACCAAGTCATCATTGATGATGAATGGCATGCCCTCAATTTTTCTACCAATCATTCGGTCTGGTATATTCTTACCCATTTTGCCCGGGCTGGGGCCAATGTAATTCCCATCAATGCCTATGTCCGTATCCTGATGGTGTCTACGGGCTGGTCGGAATTATTACTTGTTTTGCCCTCCATGATTTTCGGAATAGCCGGCCTTTTGGTGTTTCCGTTAATCCTGAAGCGCATTTTCAATTCCCGGGTAACGATATTTTTTTCGCTTCTACTGGCATTTTCACCCCTCCTTATTTTTTACAGCCGGGTTTGCAGACCTTACAGCGTCTATGCATTTCTTGGTTTTTTGGGTATCTGGATACTCTACGAATGGATGTTAACCGGGGGGAAAAAAATCGGCCTGTTGTTTGCCGTTACCGGTGTCTTGTGCGTTTATTTTCATTTTGTGGGGATGATTTTTGTATTTGTACCCTTGGGCGTTGCTGTTTTTATTAAATGGGTAGAAAAATTTTCATGGCCGCCGGCAAGTCAGGAAAAAATTATCCCCTCTTATACGCAACTGCTCAGTTTAGGATTTTGCACCCTGATTTGCCTTGCTATATTTCTTGTCCCTGCCTTCGCCCAAAGTTTGCCAAATATGAATTCGAATGTTCATCCGGCAGAGTTCTCTGTCAAATCAATCGTCGAATTCAGCCGCATCCTCAGTGGAAATTCTAATCTTTTTTTGATCCTCCTTTTCTATACATTTGCTATCATTGGGCTAATCCGTCTCTTCCGCAAATCATTTCTACTGGGATTATCCTTTTTCAGCGTTTTTACCGCTTATCTACTGGCAGCCTTCATTTCGAAATTTGATTACGCCCATGTCCCCCTCGTGCTCGCCAGATATTTGATTCCAGCCTTCCCCATGGTTTATATCCTTGTGGCATTGGGCGTTGACAGCCTGTGGAAAACAGCAACCCGTATCCCCATAAATAAAAAAGTCACAAACGCGGTTTGTTATGGACTCGCGGGTGCTTTATTGG
>PCSG01000148.1:3748-4570 GCA_002772195.1 Desulfobacterales bacterium CG23_combo_of_CG06-09_8_20_14_all_51_8
GACCGGCCCCTTACGGCAGACCTATGCAGCTCCGAATAATTTTACCAGCCATTCCGCGTTTCAGGAATCCTACACACCCATAAACTGGGATAGACCAAGGGTTTCTGACATGATTCAAAAACCCTATGCAATCAACAAAGACACAATGTCCGCTTTTTATAAATTTCTGGCCGATCAGCCGGATGTTAAAAAAATCATTGAATACCCCATGCTCCTGGGAAATCATTTTAATCTTTTTTATTATTATCAGCGATTTCACAGAAAACAGGTGGCTGTGGGATTTACCCGCTCCATCAAAGACGGGCCGGATGAGGAAACCAGTGGTGTTTTGGGAGATATGATCGCGGATCAGGTGCTGAGCCAAGTAAAGGATCCGGGGCAACTGAAATTTAAAAATATGGTGGATATACTGGACATGGCGGCAGTCAAAAACAGCCGGGCGAATTATTTAATCTTTCACAAAAATACGGAATTGGAGCTATTCGGGCCTCGACCGGGGAACGACACAGGGGTGGACCCCTTGATAAAAGCAATCACCCGAGTCTATAGAAAAATTTTCGGCCAGCCGGTTTTTGAGGACTATTCCTTGATAGTGTTCATAAACAAAGATTTAAATTACTGACGGTTGATGAAAAATTCTGGTCCAGCGTTGCCGCAAAAAAAGAAATAGTCACCCCAAATAAAGAATGAACCGATTAATAGAGCACAAAAAAGCTTCCAGCCACTATTCATTTTTTTTAGCCCATAATAACCTGAAAATCGGATAAAGCGAACACCTTAAACCAAAAATCCAACACCCTAAGCACGGTTTAGTTGAAAAAC
>PCSG01000387.1:0-1782 GCA_002772195.1 Desulfobacterales bacterium CG23_combo_of_CG06-09_8_20_14_all_51_8
CTCCCCGATTTTCATGAGTTCCCGCCCGGAAAAATCCTCGCCCGTCACTGCCGCCAGAACTCTGGAATATTCCTCGACGGTTGCTGCGAAAAAAATGAATTTGCAGGCGGTCAGGGAGTCGGCCACGGCATTGACATCTTCCTGGAGTTTGATGATCCGGGCTTTTCCGGTAAAAGAGAACCGGTCCGTGGGCACGGGTTTGCGCAAAATTTCATGGCTGACCGGATAGGCCCGCAGATGGCAGCCGCCCCGGGACGCCACGGCATAGGCCAGGGCCATGCCGTATGCGCCCCGGGGATCATAGGCGGGGAGTTCCAGCCCTTTCACCGACATGGCTGCTTCGGGAACCCCGAAATCCGCAGCCAGTTGCGTTGCTCCCTGACTTAGAGATTTGCCGACGCCTTTCTGAAACACCATGTCCGTGAGCAGCGCCATGATGGTTTGCGGGGTGGAGGCCGTTTCCGTGAGTTCAAAATAACAGGCCAGGGTGGATGCCGCGGAGATGGTGTCCATGCCGTAGTCGTTGCAGAAAGCGTTGGCGGCCATCACGGTTTCCATGTCCGTGTTGCCGATCAGTGCGGAAAAGTGGGACATGGATTCAAATTCCGGGAGAGGCCGACCATCCGCGGATATTTTTTTGCACCGGATATGACATCCCCGGCAGCCGGTGGTCCGGGGGGAAAATGCTTGATGAAAGGCCGGGGCGTTTAACGACGGGGCCGGGGCGAAACGGCTGCTTCTGAAATTTTCGGTGGGCATCATGTGCCGGGCGTCCATGAGATCATAGAGAGCGCCGGTGCCGAACCGGGAGATGCCGTATTCGCCCATCAGAGCCGGGGAGGCCGCGGCCAGCCGGAAGATGTCCTCACAGGCCTTTGTTAATGCCGCCGGGTCAGATATTTTGGTTTTTTGTGTGCCTTTGACGGTGATATATTTGATTTTTTTGGCCGCAAGGCAGAGGCCCAGGCCTGTTCTGCCCGCCGCGTAATGGCCGTCGATGATGATGTCGGCAAACCGGACGCCGTTTTCAGCCGCCGGCCCGATGACAGCCGTGGCCCCTTTGTTTTTAAGCAGACGGCACACGTCGGAAACCGTTTGTCCGGTCAGAGGAGCGGCGTCTGCAAAGGTGATGCGGTCATCATTGATTTCAATGCCGCACCAGTCCGAACTTTGGCCGATGATGAGGATGCCGTCAAGACCTGATTTTTTAAGCATCCCCCCGAAAGACCCGCCCACGGAAGAATCCCCCATGGCGCCGGTCTGAGGGGACTTGGACATGATGGTCATGCGGCCGGAACAGGGAGACGGGGTGTCCACCAGGGGGCCGGTGAAAAACAGGACAGGCATATCCGGATCATTCCAGTTGCGGGAAATGTGGGGCCTCAGAAAATATCCGGCGAGCCCCCGGCCTCCGAGAAATCGGCGGTAAAGGTCCGGCTCCGGGGTTTCCCGATGAACGGATTTCCGGTTCAGATCAATGCGAAGTATTTTGCCGCGCCATCCAAGCATGCTTTTAAAACAGCCCCGGTTGAATATAATCCTGATAGGGTTTGCATTTTGCTTTCCGCCGGCATTTGCGACACACGGCGATGTGTTTTCTCGGGAACCCCTTGCTAAATGTGCAGATCAGATAGGTCTCGTCATTATTATTTTTCGTTTCAGGAAGTTTTTTCATTGCCGAATGGATCACCGGATGAGTTTGATGCAGCAAAAGATGCTTGATGCGCCCGTAAAAAGTCCCGAATCACGTCATGCCCGCGAAGGCGGGCATCCAGAACCACT
>PCSG01000387.1:1870-5452 GCA_002772195.1 Desulfobacterales bacterium CG23_combo_of_CG06-09_8_20_14_all_51_8
TTTCAATGATAGAATCTCTATCACCGGGAAAGAGGCCTTGCAAGGAAGAAAGCCGCATTCGGGTTTTAATAAAAATTGATGCGCCTGTAAAAAGTCGGATTCCGTCATGCCGGACTTGATCCGGCATCCAGAACATATTGGAATTGCGGGATTCCGGCTTTCGCCGGAATGACAATAAGTTGTTTTTTTTTACGATATTGTCAAAATTGATTGGCGTGAGAGGCTTTTTGCTTGCCCCGTGCTGCGGCTGTGATATTCAAAATTTTATCCGAAAACCATTCATTGCGAGGACAAGGTGGAAAAACTGAAAGGATTTGAGAAAAAGTATCTTCGTGGCCTGGCCCACGGCAGAAAGCCCCTGGTGCTGATCGGGCAGAAGGGAGTGACGCCCGCCCTATTTAAGGCCATTGACGCGGCTTTGGACACTCATGAGCTGATCAAAATAAAATTTAATGATTTTAAGGAAAAAGATCAGAAAGCGGCGGCCTGCGACGATATTGAAACGCAAACCGGCGCCGTCCTGGTGGGGACCATCGGCCACATGGCCATTTTTTACCGCCCCCAGGCTGACCCGGACCGGAGAAAAATTATAATTCCGGGTCGACCGGCAAAAAAGAACCTATCAAATATTTGACCGGAACGGTTCTTTCTGATAAAGTTATCCTTAACGTTAAGATTGAATGAACCATCCATAAACCCACGGGAGACATGAATGAAGATGAAGGATCAGGAATCGCAACCCAAGGCGGCGGACCGTTTTGAAATGTTGACAGGGCATATCGCGGCAACGGAACCAGTGAGTGTCGAGGCTGTTGGAGACCGCATCCGGACCTTGAGGGAAGCCCGGAAAATTTCCTTTGAGGAATTGTCCCATATGACCGGGTTTCCCGTGGATCTTTTAAAGAAAATCGAAAGCAACGATATCCAGCCCCAGTTGGGGACCCTGATGAAATTGTCCCGGGCCTTGGAGAGCGCTTTCAGCCGGCTGGTTTCCGGCGTGGGGGATAAATTGTATTCCGTGACCCGGAAGAATCAGCGCCAGAAGGTTTCCCGCTCTTCATCAACAAAAGGCAAGCAGCTTTATACCTACTTCAGCATGGCCCCGGAAGTGAAGGGCCGGCACATGGAAGCCCTCATGGTGACCCTTGAGGAAAATCCGGATCATGAAATGTCGGTCCATGAAGGGGATGAATTTATTTATGTGATCAAAGGAACGGTTCTCGTGAAGATCGGTGCGGACAGCTTTGAACTCAACCCCGGAGACAGTGTGTATTATCTCTCCACAACCCCCCATATGGTTGCCGCAAAAAAAGGCCAGGCCGTGATCCTCGGCGTTTTGCATGAGTAATTCAACGTCGCATTCAAACGGCTTGGTGTCTTGAAGAAGGTTTCAGGTGTCAGAAAAAACGGGTCCTTTACTAATACCTGACGCTGACATCTAAAACCTCTTCCCCCTCACGCGCTTTGCGCGTAACCCGCCCACTTGGCGTCGATCTCTTTCTGGATCGCTTCTATCTTTTCGTCGGACAAGGCCCGGAACCGGGACTGGGTTTTAAAATACTGGCTCACGGGTTTCCGCCGTTTCCCCATCAGTTTTTCCGACGCCCCGGTCAGCCGGAACCGGCCGTTTTCAATTTCATACAGATCAAACAATCCGGTTTCCACCGCCAGTTTGCCGAGTTTGACCGTGTACCGGGAGTTAAACCCCCATCCGGCCGGACACGGGGTGTGCACATGGATGTATTTGGGGCCGGTGATGGTTTTTGCCTTGACGATTTTATCATAGAGGTCCAGGGGGTAGGCGGCGGAGGCCGTGGCCACATACCCGATGCCGTGGGCTGCGATAATGGCCGGCACGTCTTTTTTTTTCTGGGCCTTGCCCGAGATGGGTGTGGTGGTGGTGATGGCCCCTTGGGGGGTTGTGCCCGAGCGCTGGACCCCGGTATTCATATAGGCTTCATTGTCATAGCAGATAAAAATAAAGTTTTCCCCGCGCTCGCAGGCCCCGGACAACGCCTGGATACCGATATCACTGGTTCCGCCGTCACCGGCCCAGGCCGCCACGAGGGTGGATGTGTTTTTCTGGGCCCGCAAGGCACCTAAGATTCCGGTGGCGGCCGCGGCCGTGGACGCAAAGGTGACATTCAGGCAGGGCAGCTGGGTGGCGGCAATGGGATACAGACCCTGAAGAACGGTCAGGCAACTGGGCGGCACCACCAGAATGGTGTCTCGTCCCAAAGCCTTGAGGCCGATGCGGTAGGTCAGGCTGAGGCCGCACCCGGCGCAGGCCCGGTTGCCCGGATGGACCAGTTCGTCCGCCGGAAGAGTAAGTATGGTGGTTTTTTCAGTCATTATTTTTCTCGTCTGTATCTTAAAGTTTCAACCCGATCCACTGGGGCTCATCGCCGACGGTATCCGGCTGAGTGCAGGATTTTTTTAGAACTTCCACCAGTTGGGCGGTCTTGATTTCCCGGCCGCCCAGGCCCAGAATATAATTGTGCACCGGCGGCCGCTTCTTTCCGCAGTAAAGGGCGGATTTGATATCCGCGTACAAGGCCCCCTGATTGCCATAGCTCAAGGCTTTTTCAAACACGATCACATTTTTGCGGCCGGCGAGGGCCTCCCGGACCGCCTGATCCGGGAACGGACGATAGAGCCGCAGCCCCATCACGCCTACAGGCAGGCCTTCCGTTCGCAGAATATCCACCACATCCCGGAGATGATAGGACAGAGACCCCATGCAGATGGCGACAAATTCCGCGTCATCGCACTGATAGGGCTCAATATAGGGATTTCCGTTGCGGCCGAAGACTTCCTGAAATTTTTGATCAATCTCCGCTACAACGCCGATGGCGCTTCGCATATCCGCATGCAGGTTGTGGCGGATTTCCATGTAGCCCGGGGCCATGTTTCCCCGGACATCCGGCCGGACATCCGGCAGGGTGACGGTGTTGAGGTTGGCCGGATTTTCAGAATTTAAGGCATAGGCCGGGGCAAACGGCGGCAGAAACCGGTCCACCTCCGCCTGGGTGGGGATATCAAAGGGCATATAGGTATGGGACAGGATATAGCCGTCATAGCAGACCATCACCGGAATGCTCACGGTTTCCGCCAGACAAAACGCCTTGAGCACCGTGTCGATGATCTGCTGGTGATCGCAGCAGTATATCTGGATCCATCCGGTGTCCCGCTGGGAGACGCTGTCCTGATGATCGTTCCATACGGTCCAGGGAGCGCCGATGCCCCGGTTGACCACGCACATGACGATGGGAAGCCGGGCCCCGGCGGCCCAGTGAAGCTGTTCATTCATATAGAGCAGGCCGTTGGCGCTGGTGGCCGTGAACGACCGGGCGCCGGCGCTGGAGGAGGCGATGCAGACGGCCAGGGCGCTGTGCTCGCTTTCCACGGGGATATACTGGGCATCCATTTCACCGGAATCGACAAACTCCGACAGCTTTTCCGTCAGCGGCGTCTGGGGCGTGATGGGATAGGCGGCAATCACCTGGACCTTTGCCAGGCGGACGCCGTTGGCCGCCGCCGTGTTGCCGGATTCAATCATATGCATCGGGTTATTTCTCCTTT
>PCSG01000147.1 GCA_002772195.1 Desulfobacterales bacterium CG23_combo_of_CG06-09_8_20_14_all_51_8
TGTTCAAGGTGCCCATTCTTGTCAAAAATATCGGCGACCACGAACTGCTGGAGCTTTCCATTGTGGAAAATATTCAGCGCCAGAATTTAAACGCCATGGAAGAAGCGGAAGCCTACCAGCGGCTGTTGACCGATTTTAAGATGACCCAGGAGAAGATCGCCCGGCAGGTGGGGAAAAGCCGGTCCGCGGTGGCCAATTTTTTGCGGCTCAACCAGCTTCCCGAAGATATCAAGGCCTCCATCAAGGACGGACTGATCAGCATGGGCCATGCCCGGGCCCTGTTGGGGGCGGAAACCGCGGCCCTTCAGCGCCAGGCCTGGAAGATCGTCATCATGAAGAGTCTGTCGGTCCGGGCCACGGAAGCCTTGGTCCAGCGGCTGAACGCGGAAAAACAGGAAGTCGTCAAACCCGCCCGAAAACCGGAAGACCTTTATTTTTCCACCATCGAAGAAGACCTTGCCCGGCATTTCGGCACCAAGGTGCTGATCAAACGGCGGGGGAAAAGGGGCAAGGTGGAAATTGAATTTTACAGCGATGATGATCTGGACCGGCTGTTGAGCCTTTTTAAATCAGAATAAACCGATGGCGGTTCATATCATTGTTGATGGATACAACGTCATTCGCCAGTCGCCGGTTTTAAAGCACCTGGATCGTCAGGCCCTGCAACGGGGGCGGGAGGCGCTCATTGACCGGCTGGCCTCATATAAGCGGTTGAAGGGTCACAAGATTACGGTGGTGTTCGATGGCGCGGCGGAGGCTGCAATTTTTGAGAATCGGGACCGGGAAAAAGGCATCCATATCCTGTTTTCCCGGCAGGGCGAAACTGCGGACGCGGTGATCAAGCGTATGGCGGCCCGGGAAAAACAGGGGGCTCTGGTGGTGAGTTCCGACCGGGATGTGGCCGGGTTTTCAGCCGGCCAGGGGGCTGCCGTGATCAGCTCCGTGGAATTTGAGGAGACGATGGAAATGGCGGCCCTGATGGACGTAAAAGGCGTTTCGCCGGACACGGGAGCGGATGAAGGATGGGGCTTTACCACCCGGAAAAAGGGCCCGACGCGAAGACTGCCCAAAAAACAGCGGTTGAACCAGAAACGATTGAATAAATTATTATGATGAAATTTTGTGTTATCGACGGGCAGGGCGGTGGTATCGGTGCCGCCATCATCCGGAAACTGCGGGAAAAGTTTGATGAATCCCTGGATATTATCGCCCTGGGGACCAATGCCATCGCCACCGCCCGGATGCTCAAGGCAAAAGCCAATCGCGGTGCATCCGGTGAAAACGCCATTGTGCGGACCGTGTCGCACATGGATTTGATCATCGGGCCCATCGGGATCGTTATGGCCCATGCGATGATGGGCGAAGTGACCCCGATAATGGCGGAAGCCGTGGCCGCCAGTCCGGCCAGAAAAATTCTGCTGCCCCTGTCTCAGGAGAACGTGGAGATTGTCGGCACAGCGGCGATTCCCCTGCCGCATCTCATTGACGAACTAATTGAAAAACATCTTGATATCAAGGAGTTGAAAAATGTGTGAAGCAAGCGCCTATGTCATTGACGGCGACCGGCAGGAACTGATCATGGAAGCCGTGGACAGTGTGGAACCGGAAGACGGCGGCTATAAACTGATCAATATTTTCGGTGAACAGAAATTTATCAAAGGCACGATTTATTCCCTGTCTCTGGTGGACCACAAGGTGTTTTTGAAAAAAGCCTGAACCCCGCCACGAATCTCTTATGAAAATCACGGTCGCCAAAACAGCGGGATTCTGCATGGGAGTGCGCCGGGCCGTAGAGATGGCCCTGGATGCGTCCAACCGCACCGACGCGCCCATTTATACTTGCGGACCGCTGATCCATAATCCACAGGTTCTTGATATTCTGGATGAAAAAGGCATTTCTGTTATCCGGGAAATTCCGGATCACGGGTCGGGCACGGTACTTATCCGGGCTCATGGGGTGCCTCCGGAAGATCAGGATAAGTTGCAAAAGGCCGGATTTACCGTTATCGACGCCACCTGTCCCAAAGTCATCAAGGTTCAGTCCATTATCGCCAAACACGCGCGTCAGGGCTACGCGGTGATTATCGTGGGGGACCGGGCTCACCCGGAAGTGATCGGCCTCTTGGGCTATGCCGAAAAAAACGGTCATGTGGCGGAAACCATGGATGACGTGACGCGCCTGCCGACCTTCGACAAGGCCATCATCGTGGCTCAGACCACGCAGAACAAGGCGTTTTTTGAGGAGGTCGCCCTGTGGGCGGAAAGCGTTCATCCCAATTACCGGGTGTTTAATACGATCTGCGACTCCACCGAGAGCCGGCAGGCGGATGTTTTGCATCTGGCGGAAAAAGTGGACGCCGTGGTGGTGGTGGGGGGACACGCGAGCGGCAATACGAAGCGCCTGTTTGATATCGCCCGGGCCACTGGAAAACCAACCCTTCACATTGAAACTGAAACGGAACTGGATATCCACCGGCTGGGAAATCCCCGGCATATCGGGATTACCGCGGGGGCATCCACTCCCAACTGGATTATCCGGCGGGTGTACCGGGAGATTGAAAACCAGTTGATGGGCCATCATCGAGGCGTTCGGCGATTTCGGTTTGTCCTTCAGAGAAATTTATTGCTTTCAAACACCTATCTGACCGTCGGCGCCGGGTGTCTGACCTGCGCGGCCGCCATGCTTCAGGGGCTCGCGCCCGCCCTGCCTGCTGTCGGCGTGGCAATGCTTTATCTCTTGTGCATGCACACCTTCAATAACCTTATGGATATTTCCTCCGACCGGTACAATGATCCGGACCGGGCCGCGTTTTTTCAGAAGAACCGCCGCCTGCTGTCCGTTTTAACCGTATTGTCCGGGATGGGCGGGCTCTCCATCGCCGCAGCCATGGGGCCGCTGCTTTTCGTGCTGCTTCTCTGCATGAGCTTTATGGGCATGGTCTACATTATCAGTCTGATGCCCAAAGGCATCGCCGGGCGGTTTAAGCCGAAAATCAGGGACATTCCCGGCTCCAAAACCGTGCTGGCGGCCATGGCCTGGGGGATTGTGACCACTCTTGTGCCGGCCATTTACGGGTTCGGCCACATTCGGCCCGTGACCGTGCTGATTTTTGTCTGGACGGTGAGCCTGGTGTTTGTGCGCACCGCGTTTTTCGACATCCTGGACATGCAGGGCAGCCGCATTGTGGGCAAGGAAACCATTCCCATTCTTCTGGGGGAAAAACGAACCATGGGGCTCTTGAAAAATCTGGCGGGTCTGATGATGATCGTTCTTTGCGGGGCCAGCGCCGCAGGCTTCGTTTCCAGTCTGGGATGGTTGCTCTGCCTTTGCCCCCTGTCCATGCTCATGTTTCTGTCCGCCTATGAACAGGGCGGCATTCCGTCCGGGCTTCGCCAGGGATTTCTGATGGAAAGCCATTTCATTCTCGCCGGCCTTCTGACCGGCCTCTGGGCGCTTATTTGATCCTTTTCTCCTTCCGCCTTAAGCCTTCAGTCTTCAGTCTTCAGTCTTCCGATCTTCGGCTCCGTTCCGGCCAGCAACCGGCTGATATTGTCCCTGTGCCGGAAGATTATCATCATAGAAATGACCAGGGCGCACCCGGAAAGGATCAGGGACCCGTTGATCCAGAAAACAGCGACGGGCAGGAGGGCTGCGGCGGCCAGGGACCCGGCGGATACCCGTCGTGAAACGCCGGCGACCGCGAGAAACGCGGCTGTGGAAACGGCC
>PCSG01000217.1:0-1807 GCA_002772195.1 Desulfobacterales bacterium CG23_combo_of_CG06-09_8_20_14_all_51_8
CAGCTTGTTTGAGCGGTATCTGACCGTATGGGTGATGCTGTGCATTGCCGGTGGGATTCTTCTGGGCAAGATCGCCCCGGGATTGGCGAAATCCCTGGACGGCATGGCGATAACCGTCAATGGCGCGCCGGTGGTGTCGATTCCCATAGCCGTGTGTCTTTTTTTCATGATGTATCCCATCATGGTGAAGATTGATTTTGCCGAAGTGATTAAGGCCGGAAAAAGCGGCAAACCGGTATTGTTGACGCTTGTGGTCAACTGGTGCATCAAGCCCTTTACCATGTATGCCATTGCGATATTTTTTTTAGGGTTCCTTTTCAAGGGGTTTATCGGCGCGAACGCCGTTGATCTGGTGAAAATGCCCTTTGGTCTGGACCTGTCCGTCGGGGCTGCCCATGGGGCCGGAACCGTGGTGCTGGCGGACGGCGTTAAAATGCTGGAAATCCCATTATGGCGAAGCTATCTGGCGGGCTGCATTCTTCTGGGGGTTGCGCCCTGCACGGCCATGGTGCTGGTCTGGGGCTATCTGTCCCGAGGCAATGACGGCCTGACGCTCGTGATGGTGGCCATCAATTCCCTGACCATGCTGCTGCTGTATGGGCTTCTGGGTGGTTTTCTGCTGGGCGTGGGCCGCCTTCCGGTTCCCTGGCAGGCGCTGCTGCTGTCCATCGCCATTTATGTCGCTCTCCCCCTGGTGGCGGGCTATTTGTCCAGAAGGTGGGTTATTGCAGCCAAAGGAAAAGAGTGGTTTACGGAAAAATTTCTTCACGTGCTGACACCGGTGACGATCATTGCGCTGCTGATCACCCTGGTGCTGCTGTTTTCCTTTAAGGGCGAGGTGATTATCGGCAATCCCCTGACCATCCTCTGGATCGCCGTGCCTTTGTTTATCCAGACCATGTTGATTTTTATTCTGGGATATGTCGCGGCCCGCCTGCTCCGGCTGCGGTATGAAGACGCAGCCCCGGCGGCCATGATCGGGGCGTCCAATCATTTTGAGGTGGCCATTGCTACGGCCACCATGCTGTTCGGTCTGTCATCCGGGGCGGCTCTGGCGACGGTTGTGGGTGTGCTGATTGAAGTTCCGGTCATGCTGATGCTGGTGAAAATCTGTTTGAAAACCCAACACTGGTTTTCCGAAGGTCGATAAATGAATCAGATTCTCATCATCGGCGGCAGTGACGCGGGCATCAGCGCGGGATTGCGAGCAAGGGAAGTGGACCCGAAAGCGGACGTGACCGTGGTGGTGAAAGATGAGTACCCGAATTTCAGCATTTGCGGGCTGCCGTTTTATATCGGCGGCGAGGTGGCGGACTGGTCCCAATTGGCCCATCGTACCGGAGATCAGTTGCGGGCGGCCGGGCTCCGGGTCCTTGCCCATCATGAAGCGACAAAAATAAATCCCGAAGCCCACACGGTTTCCGTGCTCAATCCATCCGGATCTTCCGTTGAATTTTCATATGATCAATTGATCCTTGCCACGGGCGCGGTGTCCGCCCGGCCGCCGATTCCCGGAAGTCACTTGCCCGGTGTATTTTTCATGCGGTTCATGGATGACGGATTCAGGGTTTCCCGGTATTTAAATGAGAATCAGCCGAAGCGTGCCGCCATTATCGGGACCGGATATATCGGCATGGAAATGGCTGAAGCGTTGAGCCGCCGAGGCATGGCCGTGACCCTGATGGAAATGGCGGATTCCATCATGCCGTCTTTCGACCCGGAAATGGGCGCGCTGCTGCAGAAATCCCTGGCGGATCGGGGCATTCGGGTGGAAACCGGGCTTAAAATCACGGAAATCGAAACGGCG
>PCSG01000217.1:1889-5452 GCA_002772195.1 Desulfobacterales bacterium CG23_combo_of_CG06-09_8_20_14_all_51_8
CTGCAAAGGACATCTATGCGGCCGGCGACTGCGCGGAAACCTTTCACCGGATAACGGGAAAATATGTGTACATGCCTCTGGGGACCACATCCCACAAACAGGGACGCATCGCCGGGGAAAACGCCGCCGGCGGGAATACGGTTTTCAAAGGTGTGGTGGGCACCCAGTCCCTGAAAGTCTTTGACCGGATATTGGCCCGGGCGGGGTTCCGGGACACGGAGGCCCGGGGGCAGGGGTTTGATCCGCTGACGGTGGACTTTGAAACCCCGGATCATAAAGCCTATTATCCGGGGGCCACGCCGGTTCACATCCGCCTGACCGGTGACCGCAAAACCGGGCTTCTTTTGGGAGTTCAGATGATCGGGCATCAAGGGGCGGAAATTTCAAAACGGATCGATATTATTGCCGCCGCCTTATATTCCGGCCTGATGGTCGCTGATTTTATTGATTACGATTTATCCTATACGCCGCCGTTGTCATCGCCGTGGGACCCGGTGCAGATGGCGGCGTTTAAATGGTTAACGCATTAACATTTTTAAGGAGATTTTTTCATGAAATTTATTTGGAAAAGAACGTCTGTTTTCATCTGGCTCATTGTTTTTGGGTTTGTATTTCCTCTTCAGGGTGTTTTCGCGGAGGATGTGGCCGCAGCCGGTAAAACCGAAGCGGCCAAACCGGCTGCCGTGACGCCGGAAGCCCCGAAACCGGCCCGTTCCATTGTCGTCACCTATTTTCATAACACCATGCGCTGCCCCACCTGCCATAAGATCGAAGAACAGTCCACCCAGGCGGTCAAGTTTCATTTTGAAAAGGAACTTTTGAGCGGCGAGGTGGTCTTTCGGGTGATTAACGTGGATGAACCGGCCAATGAACATTACAACACGGATTACCAGCTTTACACCAAATCCCTGATTGTTTCCGAACTAAAGGACGGCAAGGAAGTCAGATGGAAGAATCTTGAAAAAATTTGGGAGCTTGTCCGGGACGAGGAAGAGTTCGACAAGTATGTTCAGGATGAAATCAACGACTGGCTGAAGGAATAATCATGGAATTCAGTGTTGCGCAAATCGTTTCCGTCGTCTGGCTGGGCATCCTCACGTCCATCAGCCCGTGCCCCATGGCCACCAACATCGCGGCCACCACCTATATCGGCAGGCAGATCAACTCGCCCTACGCCACGGTGCTGGCCGCGATTGCCTATACCATTGGCCGGACCGTGACCTATGTTTTGATCGCCACCGGCATTATCGCGGGGCTTATTTCCATTCCCGGTGTGTCCAATTTTCTTCAGGCCCACATGGGCAAAATTCTGGGCCCTGTGCTGCTCGCCACGGGTTTATTTATACTGGAGCTGGTGCCGCTGAAACTGCCGTCATTGAATGTGAATGCCAACCTGCTTAAAAAACTCGGAGACAGCGGCATGCCGGGCGCTGTAGCCCTCGGATTTTTGTTCGCCCTGGCGTTTTGTCCTGTGTCTGCGGCGCTTTTTTTCGGCGGCGTGATTCCCATGTCTTTGAAATTACAGTCCCGGTTTTTTTTGCCCCTGCTTTACGGCATCGGGACCGCCGCGCCGGTCATCGGGTTTGCGGTCATCATCGCTTACAGCGGCCGCGTCGCCGGCTTGTTTTTCAACCGGCTGGCCGTGTTCGAACGCTGGTTCCGCCGCATCACGGGGGGTATGTTTGTGCTGGTGGGGGTTTATTTCTGTTTGAAATACATTTTTAAAGTTATCAATTTTTAATTTTCAGGAGGTGTTCGAACCATGCCACCAAACATAAAAAAGATCCTTTATTTGACCGATCTTTCCGAAAATTCGCGGAAGGCGCTTGTCTATGCGGCCAGCCTTGCGGATGTTTATGGCGCCGCCATCACGGTATTGCATGTTTTTGAGATAAGCTCGCCCAACGCGGCGCTCATCGCTTCGGCGTTTTTGGGATACGGGAGCATGGATGAATTTGCGAAAAAAAGAGAAGGGGAAATTCTCCAGCAAATCAAAGGCCGCATCACTGGCGCATGCGATGAAATCGGCTGCCAGTTCCCAGCCTGCCGGTTCTCCGTTGATCAAATTCTGGTTGAGACCGGCCGGGTGAACGACATTATTTTACAATATGTCAAAAAAGGGGAGTTCGACATCATCGTGATGGGAAACAGGCGCGGCATCAAAGAAGCCATACTGGGCGGCACAGCGAAAAAAGTGATGCGTATCTGTGAAAAGCCGGTTCTGGTTGTGCCCTTAGACGTATGATTGCCGCACTCCAATACGAATTTATATGATGATGACAAGCGCCGCTTAGAAGCGGGGCCGTTGTTTGTTTTTTGTTTGTTTTAGAGATGATGCCGGGAAAATGACAACCGAATACGCCATGCCCAACGGCATGGCGTTTGTTTTTTTATTCTTTGATAAAGGCAAACAAGTGAAGAAATTTAACCCATTTAATTTAAATTTACGGTTGGCCCGTTTCGCGAGTCTGATTCTGGCAATTTTATCTCTTTCTGCAATGGACGGCTGCGCGGCGTTTTCCCCCACCGATCCCTATGCGGGTATGTCATCGAGAATCCGGCCAGCCATGACGGAGAATGCCGCGCCGTCGGAAACCCAAACCGCCGGTCTGCCGCAATCCATCAGAGGTGAAATCACCCTTGAACAGGCCCTTGATATGGCCCTGGCCAATAATCCGGACCTGGCCGCCGTATCCTTATCGACGCGCAAAAGGCGGCCCTGGTGGACCGGCTTCGGACGGAAGTCCGGCTGTCGAGCGTCAAGACGGCGCTGGTGCGGGAAAAAAATGTGATGAAAATCCAGCATCGCCTGCTGGCGACTCTGATGGGAATGGCTGACATGGGCGCGGATTTGCAAATTTCCGGGACATTGAAACAATCCCTCTCCGAAACGGCATCGCCGGAACAGCTTACCAAAACGGCTTTAAACCATCGGCCGGATTATCTGTCAGCCCGGAAGAAACTGGAAGCTCAGGCCCGCCCGGGCCGATATCGCCCGGGCCGGTCATTCCCCGGATATTTTTCTGATCGGTGCCTATGGCGGGCGATGGGCCCCGAATCCCACCGATCAACGGGGGAGACGCCCGGATCGAAAGCCTGTCCAGGGTCATGACCACCACGGCCGTGCTCATCGGGTTTATGCCCCTGGCCATGGCCATCGAAGAGGGCGGCGACATGCTTCAGCCCATGGCCGCGGCTGCCATCGGCGGGCTGCTGATGGAAATTCCAGTGGCCCTGTTTTTAATGCCGTGCCTCTATGTGATCGCTTCAAAAAAAGAAGGGAAATGAAACATGCCACAGAATAAAGATACGCGAGGTCAGCTATGGCGCATAGTGAAACAGATTTTTCTTATGATCCTATTTTGTCTGGTTTCAGGCAGGCAGGGCACTGCCGCCGATATTCAGGAACTTCTGGATGCGGCCGCCCGCCAGCCGGGCTATGACATCAGCGTATTGTCCGTTAAGGAGAGCGATCTGAAGCAGGAAGGGGCCACCGGCGCCCTGTTTCCAAAACTGGGCCTGTTCGGCCGGGCCGAGACCTTTAATTCGTCCACCAACCTGCG
>PCSG01000006.1 GCA_002772195.1 Desulfobacterales bacterium CG23_combo_of_CG06-09_8_20_14_all_51_8
ATTCCGCGAGAATTCTAAAGATGACCTGTTTGAGCTTGGCGCGGGTGGACGGCGTCCATTGCTCAATGCCGGGATCGACCTGGCCGCAGGTTTCCATAAACTCTTTCCAGTCCTTGTCGCTCAGTTTGGGGCTAAATGTTCGCCAGTGCTGACGGATCACCGTATCCATGAAATCGCCGAGCAGGGAACTGTGCTTGATGGCGGCCGCCAGAAGCGCCTGAACCGTTATATCAGAGGGACCCTGAACGATGAGATCCCATAATTCGGGTTTCATTAGCGACAAACGGTTTTTGATCAGACGGGCCTGACGTTTGGCGGATGACGGCGTGCGTTTCTGTAAAACATTGTCAATGACAATGGCCTGGTGCCAGTCGTCCGGACCGGCATTGCCCAGCAGGAGCCGGGCGATCTTTCGGCTCTCCATGACAAGGAGCGACCCCGCGACGATTTCGGCATTATATATGGGCGTATGGGTATTTTTCATTTAGTTTCTTCCGGCGCGTTTCTCAGTTCTTTGATCATGATTTCTTCAACCTGACGCCGCAGCCCTTCAAAATCAGATTCCGTTTCAGGCGGGGAAAGGGGAATCATCCGGTCGTATCTGAGAGTGACCCGGGCGAAGGGCTTGGGAATGAAAAACCGGTCCCAGCTCCTGAAATACCAGGCCCTGTCTGCGGAAACGTAAAACGGAACGATCACTGCGTCCGCCGCCAGAGCGATACTGACCGCCCCGGCCTTGACTTTTCCAATAGGCCCCCGGGGGCCGTCCATGATATGGGCGGCCAGTCCAGTCTCTTTCAGTTTGTCAATCACTTCCATCATGGCTGATTTGCCGCCTTTTGAGGAACTGCCTCTTGCCGGACGCCATCCGGTGCGCTGGGCCACGCCGGCAATGAGATCTCCGTCCGCGCTTTTGCTGATCATAAGCGCCGGGGCGTATTCCGCATAATTTTTAAAATAGCGGATGGCGGAAAAAAACTGCTGGTGCCAGACGCACAGAAGCACCCGGCCGCCATTCTTCAGGTAGGTCATCCAGAGGTCTTCGTTTTCAACGGTTAACCGAAAAGTTGCCGCGTACAGCCGGATCAATCGGTACACAACAGCCTGAAACCAGTTGGAACTGATGGTCTTTTTCATTATTTTAGACATTTTTTATCCTTCTGGCTTCTTGACAACGAGTGTTTCCTCCCTTTCCCAGTCGATATTTAAACGGAAGTGTCTTTGACGTGGAGCAACATCCCGGCCCCAATGATGAACAGTCCGAGGAGGCCGAGGACCCCCCACCTGGAATGGCCGGCCCAGGCCCCCACCACGCCCATGAGAAACGGGCCCGTGATGGTCGCGAATTTCCCAAAAACATTGTAAAATCCAAAAAATTCAGCGCTTTTTTCCGGCGGGATCAGTCTGGCGTAAAAGCTCCGGCTGAGGGCCTGGATGCCGCCCATGGACGAGCCGACCAGAAAGGCGATACACCAGAATGCGGCTTTTTTCAAGGTTTGATCGGTGATGGCGGGAAGCATGAAGGCCATCAGGGTAATCGCGCAGTAGATGCCGATGCCGGAGAGCAGCAGGGTTTTGGCGGAGGATGACCGGGCCAGATGGCCGTAAAGCAGGGCAAAGGGAAAGGCGATGATCTGAATAAACAGAATCACGGCGATTAACAGGGGGACCCCGAATCCCAGATCCCGGCCATACGCCGTTGACATGCTGATGATCGTGTCGACGCCGTCAATATAAAAAAAATAGGCGATCAGAAACAAAAATGTCTGCCGGTGTTTCCGGATGTCCTGAAACCTCCGTCCCAGGCGGCGGAAGCTGTCTGCGACCGGTGCGGCCGAAGGGGGGATAAAACAGGTTTGCCGGACATGTCTGATCATCGGGATGGAAAAAACAAGCCACCAGCCTGCCACCACCAGAAAGCCGATTTTTGTCCGCAGAACCGGAAGGGCAGCGCCGGTTTTTTCAGGGTCCGACAGGATCATCGCGATGATGATTAGAAACGGAACGATGCTCCCGACATAGCCCCACGCATACCCACCCGCGGAGATTTGATCCATCCGGTCTCTGGATGTCACATCCACGATAAACGCATCATAGAAGACATTGGCCCCGGCCCAGCCCACCCGCGCCAGCACGAAAAGGCCCAGACACAGCAGCCACTGGCCTTCATTGACCGCCGTCAGTAAAACGATAAATGCCAGGCCGATGCCGAGAAAAATGGTAAAGAATTTTATTTTAAGGCTTTTATAATCCGCAAAGGTTCCGAGTATTGGAGAAAGAAAGGCTAAAATAAGAGATGCTGTTGAGTTGGCAAATCCCCAGTGAGCGGTGGAAACGGCATCCGGAATCCCATGGGCCGCAAAATCCTTGAAAAAAATGGGCATGATGGCGGTCACCATCACCAGCACAAAGGCCGAGTTGCCGACATCATAGAGGATCCAGCTGCGTTCCTGCCGGGTAAGTTTGAATCGGTGGGCCACGTCCGTCTCCTTAAAAACCAGGTGATTGGCAAGGGGAGGAATGCGGGAATCCGGCGGAGACAGGCGTAAGATCCGGAATCACTAAATGACTCGCAAACAGCGTCTGTTCAACCGCAGCTGGTCGACGCATCGCAACTGCTCTTCCAGGTCCACGCAGTTGGCTCGGAAATACTCAGCCTGGCCCTTTTGATGGGGGTCGATCTGGGTGTAATAATAATGAAATATGGAGCCATGGCCGGATTGCGCCATTTGTTTCAAAAGCTGGGTGAGGGCTTGGGCAGTGGAATAATAGTCGCCGATATCAACCGGTTTTGAAATGATATCCTGCACCAGCTTTTTCAGTTGCCGATAGACGTCCGGATGCTTGGTGATCACTTGTTCCGAGACCATCAGCGATTGCTGGCGTTTTTGGGTCAGTTCTGCGATGGTCGGGATCTGGATGTCGCTCACGGAGAACCTCCCCGCCAACCGGAGAACGGGAAAAGCGGAAACCGACCCCTTTCGGACGGACCGGGCGATCTGCCGGCCCGCCCGAAATAGGGTCAGTGTGGCTTTTTCAGATGGCGGATAAAATCTATCCCAGCGCGGTTTCCGGATGGAAGACGTTGACTTCTTTGAGATCGTCTCCGAGGTATTCCCGTTCATTGGGACCGAGAATGCCAAGGGATAGACAAATCATGGTCCACACGTGAACCACCGAGTAATTGCCGCCGTAATGTTCGCTCAGTTCATGGATCTGGGCGTGACAGTTGTGGCACCCGGCAATGCAGTAATCCGCGCCCGTGGCTTTGATCTGCTCGTCTTTCAGCCGGCCGTAAGCCAGTCGTTCTTCCTTGTATCCGGATTGCAGGAACCCGCCGCCGCCGCCGCAGCAGTAGTTGTTGGAGCGGTTCGGGGTCATGTCGATAAAATTTTCTTCGCCGACAACGGATTTTACGACAAATCTTAAATCTTCAGCGATGGCGTCGCCAAAGCTTTTCCGCACGATCTGGCAGGGATCCTGGACGGTGAATTTGATTTTCAGGTCCTTGTTCCAGTCGGAATTGACTTTGAGTCTGCCTTCCCGGATCCATTTGGCGTAGTATTCGTAAATGTTTTTGACTTCAAATTTGTGGGGGATGTTGAATTTTTTCAGTCCGGCCCGGACTGAGAATGTCACGTGCCCTCACTCGGTATTG
>PCSG01000385.1 GCA_002772195.1 Desulfobacterales bacterium CG23_combo_of_CG06-09_8_20_14_all_51_8
AAGCCCAGAAACCGGGGCAGCTTGCCGTCAAACAAAATATGGGTGAGCATGAGTTTCTGATCATCCCCCCATTTTTTCGGGGCTTCGGCCATCAGCGCTTTTTCGACTGTCTTTGCATAAATCTCTTCCCGGGTTTTCCCGTTAAACCAGACTGAATTTTCCGACAGCAGGACACGATCAAAATTGACGTAAAAATCATTGAATATCCCGGTATGCCGGTCCAGATGGTCCACGGCAGCCCGGCCGAACCCCTTATCTCCGAATACCTCCTGATGCAGGATCTTGTAAAAACGCTCAAACAGCCACGCTCCCGTTGATTCCGCATCATAGCAGAGATCCCATGTTTTCAGGATATTTCCGGCAGGGGTGTCCGGCAGCAGCGGAGAAAGGATTTTCATAAAGGCTTTTGCCTGACGGGAATACACGTCATAATGAAAATTGAACATATCCTCGCAGGTTAGGCGGTCTTTTCCGGAAAGTAGATCCGAAATCCGATCGGCCCGATACGGTCCCATCATGATGTTCAAGGGTTTCATGCGGCCCAGGTGATTTAAATCCTGGTTGGTGGTGACGATAAAACCGCATTCGGGATTTATGCTTCGGGGCAGATCCTCAAAACTTTCAAACCCCTGCCAGTCGTTTTCCGGCTTCCATCCGGGGAGGGGGACAAATCCGCTGATCCCGGCCCGTCGTTTGGGCATCATCCCGGACATCTGATAGCCGATGTTTCCCTCATTATCCGCCAGTACGAAATTCCAGGCGGTTTCCACAAGGCCCAGAAGTCCCATGCCCTCCGCCACGGTTTTGGCGTTGAGAATTTTCAAAAGATTACCGATGCTCAAGGCCCCGGACCGGGCCGACGCCCAGGCGGTGGTGAGGCGGTATCCAGGCTGGTGGGGATCGCCTTCCAGAACCCCATGATCATTTTCATAGAAAACCATGTCCACCGGCGGTTTTTTCTTGCGCAAAATGGTTTCCGTTCTTTTTCGGAAAGGCAGCCACCCATCCGGTTCGCGGAAAAAATGGCCGTCCCGGCAATTCTCGATCCACGAATCCGTGGCATCCATAAACGTATAGGTGGCGGTCCATCCCATAGCCGAATTCCGGCCCACGGGAAATCCCGGCGCGCCGGGAACAGTTCCACCCATCACATAATTATCAGGCGTTTTTACAACCATTTCATACCACACGCCGGGCAGGCGATTGAGTTCCAGATGGGGGTCATTGCAGAGAATCGGTTTTCCGGAAAGTGTCTTTTTCCCGGACACGACCCAGTTGTTAGAGGCCATCATCACAGGTGCTGCGATATTCCACAGGGAAACCGGCGACATGATGCGCTCTCCAAGCTTGATTTGCCGAATCAAGTCCAGATCCATGCCGCCCAGGATGCCGGGAAACAGGTCTTGGAGCTTTTCTTCGGAAACGCCCGCCTGAACCATTTCAACGAACAGCCGCTCCATTTCTCCCTGGGACTGGGCAAGGGTCAGGTAGCCCATCATCCGGGACATGAGAAGGATATCTTCCACCGTCCAGGGCTCAGGTTTGTATCCCAGCAGCTTAAACTCCCAGGGGAATTTTTCCGACAGAGCCGTATTCACGCCGTCGCAGTAGGACTGACAAAGGCTAAGACTATCGCCTGGAAATTTCTCCATTTCTTCGGCCATATGGGCATGCCAGTTCATGCGCCGGAAAAACAGATCGATTTTGAGCATTTCATCGCCGGCATCCAGCAGTTCGCTTCCCCTGCCCTGCCCGAGAATCCGCATCAGCAGAAGCTGCATGGCCCGGTCCCGTCCATGAGCATAACCCATGCCGTTTATGGCATCTTCAAGATTTACGCCCTCCACATGGGCCACGCCATCCGCATTCCGCCAGATTTTCATCGCAGTCTCCTGTTTGAGAAATTGATCGCAGCGCTTTCCATGGCATTAAAGCCCTCTCCGGCATCCGGACAGACAAAAGGGCCGGAGGAAAAGCGGATGGTCCTGATGTTATAAAAGAGCGCCTGGATTGTCAATGTGAAAGCCTCGGTCTGTTAGCCTCGGTCCATGATCAAAAGGACGATCCAATTTACGGTTTGACAGGGTTTATGATTCATGTCATGAATTTTGAGAACCCAATTCAAATCCGCTTGAGAGGTAAAAATGCCTTCCTGTGAAGTCACCGCAATCCGAGTCAGTTGCGCCATCATTGAAAAAAGCGGGAAGATACTGGCGGCCCGGCGCGGACCTGAAATGGCAATGCCCCTGAAATGGGAATTGCCCGGCGGAAAAATCGAAGCACATGAAAGCCCGCAAGACTGTCTCAAACGGGAAATTTTCGAAGAGCTGAACATTCAAATCCGTATTCTGGATTCTCTGAATCATATCACCTACGATTATCCAGACTTTACCATTCTGCTTTATCCTTTTATCTGTCAAATCATCAAAGGAAAAATCCAGCTTGCCGAACATACGGCCATCCGCTGGCTGGCGCCCCGGGACCTGAAAACCCTGGACTGGGCTCTGGCGGACCTGTTGGTGATCGAAGCCTATTGCCTTGGCCGTGAAAATAAAAACACAAAATGGAAACTGAAAAAATGAGGGATTCGCTTCCCTATGGGATTTATAATGTCTGAACCATAAACAATTTTAAAAGATTATCATTAGAAACAAAAAAAGGAAAGCATCCTCGCAAGGATATACATAACCTTCAAACACTCTTTTCTCTGGCAAAAGGCGGCCCCATGACCATCAAAATCAAAAGCACCGTTAAGGATCTGATGACCCGAAAAGGGATGAGCATCGCGGAACTGCGCGAAAAAACCGGCCTGCCCCATATCGTGATTTTAAATGCGTGCTCGGAGAAAATCGAATTCTGCGGATTAAATGTCTTAAGCAAAATCGCCCAGGCACTGGGAACGCCCATCAAAGAATTGTTTGACGAAGACATTATTATCCAGAAGAAGCCGACCTTCAAAAGCCAGAAAGGGTCTGAAACCAGCATTTCCTCGGTGACCGAACAACTGATTCAGACCGTCATGAAGCTGTCTGCCACCGACAAAGGAAAACTCATTCAAAAATATAACGAGCTGAAAAAATCACCTTCCCCTGCGAGCGATATCTCCAATGTCACCACTCATCTGGTGGATTTGATCATGACCATGAACATGGAAGAACGGTGTCGGCTTCTGGGGGACTTTATTTCCTGGAGCGGCCAGACCAAGCGTAAATTTTCAAGAAAGGAATTTTTCCGGCCGGTGCCGTTTACGGTGAACGGACGTCTCTTTCATGGCAGCACCCGGGATATCAGCATGGGCGGCGTTTTTATCGAGATCAAGGATGCCAAAAAACTATTTACAGTGGGAGATGCCATCAAGATGAACATTGAACATCCGGAAACATTTCAGCATTCCAACGTGAATGGCAAAATTGTCCGCATCGTCAATAACGGGATGGGGGTCTGTTTTAATGAAAAGTTGTAGCGATCGCCCTTTTAAAACCATCTTTGGGTATAAATTGAACGACCGAATTTTTAATTTTCCATCACACAGAAATGAGCAAAATACGATCCTGGCATCTCTATTTCTGCCCTTTGCTTCTGATTGAAATATCT
>PCSG01000156.1 GCA_002772195.1 Desulfobacterales bacterium CG23_combo_of_CG06-09_8_20_14_all_51_8
AAGTGGAGTATGTGCGCAAAGAACTGCGGGATACCATGGCCCGGCGGTTTGCGGAAGAGGGCTATATCGTGGTGGGGCGGAATGAAATCGGTTTTGTGTACACGTTTTCCAAAGTGCCCATTTTATCGCTTGAAATCGCCCAGCGCCAGAAATGGTGGCAGTGGGAGGGCGACCCCCTCAGCAAGGCCATGTTCGACGCCTTCGGCATTACGCCGGTGCCCCTGTCGTTTACGGATGTCATGACGTCCCTTTCCACCAGGCTGATTGATACGGCCAGCATTACGCCTTACGGCGCCGTGGCGTTTCACTGGTTTGAACGCTTTGAATACATGAGCGAATATCCGGTGACCAATGTCCAGGGCGCCACCATCGTGTCCAAAAAAATCTGGAATAAAATATCGCCGGACAGTCAGAAAAAGATTCTGTCCATCTGCCAGCCGTATTTTGACGAGTTGAGCCTGAAAAGCCGGGAGCAGGATAAAAAATCCGTGGACGTGCTGAAAAAATCCGGCATCGAAGTGGTGGTCTTTGAACCAGACAGCGGCACCCTGGAATTTATCTTTGAGACCTCGAAAAAAGCCCGGGAAAGCCTCGTGGGTAAAGTGTTTTCCCGGGAACTCTTAGACAGAACCATGGGCCTGCTGGAAGAATACCGCAAGGCCCATCCCGGCGGCCAGATTGAAAAAGTGAGGTGACAGCCCATGCAGTGTCTGAAATGCGGAAAAGAGTTTGATAATTTTTATGAATGCCCCCTGTGTTCGGAAGTCTGGCGCAAGAGCGGGAGATTCACAAGGATATTCACAAAAACGGAAGATGTTTTGCTCAATCTGTTTCTGGCCCTGATGGTCCTGATGGTGCTGGCCCAGATCCTCATGAGAAATTTTTTCCAGTCCGGCATTCTGGGCGGAGATGATCTGATCCGGCACCTGGTCCTATGGATTGCGTTTTTCGGGGCCGCCATCGCCACGCGGTCCAATTCTCATGTCAAAATTGATGTCATCACGCACCTGGCAGGGGAAAAAATCAGAAAAACCATGGATGTGACGGTTAGTTTTTTTTCCTGCCTCGTCTGCGCCATTCTGGTAGGCGCGTCCTGTCATTTTGTGATCATTGAATTTGAGGCAGCCAACCATTCCCAGTTTCTGAACCTGCCGGTATGGACCATGGAAACCGTGATGCCCCTGGGGTACCTGGTCATCGCCGTCCGCTTTGCCTTAAACGGCATTCGGGGCATAAAAGACATGGGAAGGGAGATGATCCCGTGATCGCTTTGCTCGTTGGAATTATTTCGGTCATGGCGCTTTTGGGAGCCCCCGTCTTTGTGGTGATTGCCGCATTCGCCATGGTGGGCTTCCATTATGCGGACATTCCGTTTGCGGCCCTGGTGGTGGACACTTACAACAAATTCGCCAGTAATCCCGTATTATACACGATCCCGTTGTTCACCTTCGCTGGATTCATCCTGGCGGAAAGCCGGGCATCCTTGCGCATCGTGAATTTTTCCAGGGCCATACTCGGGTGGCTGCCCGGGGGGTTCGCCATCGTGGCCCTGGCGGCCTGCGCTTTTTTTACGGCCTTTACCGGCGCATCCGGGGTCACCATCATCGCCCTGGGCGGCCTGCTGTATCCGGCCCTGATCAAGGAGAAATATCCGGAACGCTTTTCTCTGGGACTGATTACGACTTCCGGCAGCCTGGGCCTGCTGTTTCCCCCGAGTCTTCCCATCATCATTTTCGGGGTGGTGGGGGAGACCAGCATCAACCAGTTGTTTGCCGCGGGTCTGATTCCCGGCGTGCTTCTCATCGTTCTGCTCGGCATGTACAGCACGTTTGTGGGGTTCCGCTCGGAGGTTGTCCGGGAAAAAGTGTCAATGCCGCAGATCATCCGCACCACCTGGGAGGCGAAATGGGAACTGATCATTCCGGTGATCGTGGCGGTGGGCATTTACGGCGGGTTCGTGACCCTGGGCGAAATGGCCACCCTGATCGTGATATACTCACTGATTGTCGAGGTGCTCATTCACAGAGAGATTAAAATTCGGCATTTGCCGGCGATAACGAACCAGAGCATGGTGCTGGTGGGCGGAATCCTGATTATTCTGGGCGCGGCTCTGGCGCTGACCAATTACATGATCGACGCCCAGGTGCCCATGAAAATTCTGGAGGCCATGCAGACGGTGATCACCTCCAAATGGCTGTTTCTCATCGGTCTGAATGTGTTTCTGCTGATTGTGGGCTGCGTCATGGATATCTATTCCGCGCTCCTGGTGGTGGTGCCCCTGATCATGCCCATCGCGTTAAGTTACGGCATTGACCCGGTGCATCTGGGAATTATTTTTCTCACCAATATGGAAATCGGATATTCCACGCCGCCGGTGGGCATGAACCTGTTTATTTCGTCCTTCCGGTTCAATAAATCTGTTCCGGCGCTCTACCGGGCGGCGGTTCCGTTTTTAATCATCCTGCTCATCGGCCTGATGCTGATTACCTACATACCGGACTTGAGTCTGTGGCTGATCACGCATTTTGGAATTCGATAGCAGGCGGATGGCCGGTACTTGCATATGCATGCGAAATACGGAAGATTATGGCAAGACACAAGCGATTCGCAAAAGAAGATATTCTCGAGGCCGCCTTTCAAATTGTCCGGGAAAACGGCATGGAGCACCTGACGGCCCGGGCCATCGCGCGGCAGCTCAAATCCTCCACCATGCCCATTTACTCTTGTGTAAACTCCATACGGGAAGTGGAGGAAGCGGTGGTGGAAAGAGCCTGGCGGGTGCTTCAGGACTATCAGTCCCGGTCTATCAGCGGGGATGCCTTTATTGATATGGGGCTGGGCTATGTGCTGTTTTCCAAAGAGGAAAAATATCTTTTCAAATGCCTTCATGATGACGTCTATGCGGCCATCAACACCCGGTGCAGTGAGAAAAGTTTTGAATCCAACCTGAAAAAACTGGAAACCAATCTGCTGTTCGCTCATCTGCCCCGGGAGATCTCAGAAAAAATCATGTTTCACGGATTCCTGTTCAGCCACGGGTTCGCCAGCCTTCTAAACAGCGGCATCAGCACCCGTCTGCGAACCCTGAATTCCGAGCAGGCGATTATCGACCTGTTCAAAGAAGCCTCGGCTTTTTCATGGAAGGGCATGAAAGCGGCCATGGAATGATGTGTAAAAAGCATCCCGGCGCATATGGATGTTTTCATCTTTCGCATGGCTCGGCTACAAGCGATCTTTCTTATGTTCTGAAAGCGTTAAAATGGTTTGACGGAATATGGGGAGGGCAGGGGGAAGCCAAGCAAAAAGCATGAAGTTGGGACAATTCAAGCCGGAACCGTGCGTCAACGAATCGGTGACATTACCAAAAATCAGGGGACCAGAATATTTCAATGCTGTAGACTTCGGATTTGGATTTTGGCTGGTACAGGGTGAAGCCGCCGGAGGAAACGGCATCCGACCGGTCAAAGCGCAGGGAGTCATAGGCGGCCCGCGCCCCCCATTGTTTCCAGCGAAATCCGGCATGGCCGAAGCCGGAAAAATCCATCTCCGGCTCCAGGCCTGCGGAGGGACTTCCCGAAATTAAAAAATTCGCCTCATTTCTGGCATAGATGGGCAGCTTGACGCCCGCTTCCGCAAACAGGGCCAGTGTTTCCGCAACTGGATATTCAGCGCCCAGCCCCATCCGTCCGTAGACGCACCCCCA
>PCSG01000021.1:0-217 GCA_002772195.1 Desulfobacterales bacterium CG23_combo_of_CG06-09_8_20_14_all_51_8
AGGCCGCGCACTTTTCCGCCCAGATGCCCCGGTCTTCGAGAATGCCGATAAAACTGGTATTGAGCCCGGGATAAACCGGTTTTTTGGCATAGCGTTCCGCAAGGGCCTGAACCCCGGCCCCGCAGCCCAGCGACAGAACGGCATCATTCCGGTTAATGGCGTCCGCAGCTTCTTCGATAAACACATTGTCGCACTGGCGTTCGATGGTGAGTTCCTC
>PCSG01000021.1:280-2633 GCA_002772195.1 Desulfobacterales bacterium CG23_combo_of_CG06-09_8_20_14_all_51_8
TTCCCGCTCCCCGCCGGCAAGACAAACGGTCACGCAGGTGCCGCACCCCAGCACGAGTATTTTTTGATGATCTTTTAATATGTCAACAAGATCGGGAATGCTTTTTCTTTCCGCAACGATCATAACGGGTTCTCCTGTTTTACAAATATTTTGGCCTTGGCTAACGGGCTCGGGCCTAAATTTCGGACCGTCTCGATCATGTCCTTGACCATGGGGACAAAAATCGTCGCGTCCGCGGCCCCTAAATTGACCATTCTGAGGCGTTCTTTTTCAAATCCGGCTTCCATTAGTATCTGGCGGGCATAATTGACCCGGCGTTTGGCCAGAAAATTGCCATCGCTGAAATGGCAACTGCCTTCCTCGCATCCGGCCACCAGCACCCCGTCCGCGCCTTTTTCAAAGGCCCGCATAAAATATTCCACCTCCAGCTTGCCGGTGCAGGGCGTTCGGATAATCCGGATATTCGGCGGATATTGCAGCCGCATGGAGCCGGACAGGTCCGCGGCGGCATAGGCGCAGTAATGGCAGCAGAAGGCGACAATTTTTGGTTCAAAATCATATAAATTCATAGTGTTGTCTTGTTTTGGTTAATTCGCGGTTATTTCTCTGTCCATAAACAGATCATCAATCATCATTTGAAACTGCCGGGATTCAAAATGGTTCAACTGGATGGCCCGGGCCGGACACTCAGCCGCGCAGATGCCGCAGCCCATGCATTTGGCGGCGGCGATTTCCGCTTTGTGGTCCTTGTTGACAAACGGCGCGCCATAGGGGCAGCTATGAACGCATGTCATGCAGGAGATGCATTTGCCCTGATCGACCTGGGAAACCTGGGCACCCACTTCAAGATGCGTCTTTGAAAGCACGGTGGCGGCCCGGGATGCGGCAGCCTTGGCCTGGGAAATATTCTCATCGATAAACTTCGGGGAATGGGCAAGGCCGCACAAAAATATCCCCTCATTGGCAAAATCAACCGGCCGAAGCTTCACGTGGGCTTCCACAAAAAATCCGCTGGCGTTGAGCGGCACTTTCAGCATGTCCGCCATGTGCCGGTTATCTTCAGATGGCTGGATTCCCGTGCTCAGAACCACGTAATCGGCTTCGATTTCAATGGTTTCCGGAAAATCCGGGCTGTCAAGGGAAACCAGAAGGCCATTATCGTCTTTTACGACCGGGGGTTTGCGTTCATCATAACGGATAAAAATCACCCCTGCCATGCGGGCCAGTTTGTAATATTTTTCCCGGAATCCATAAGTCCGGATATCCCGGTAAAGCACATAAACCGCGGCATCCGGATGTTCTTTTTTGACGGCAAGGGCATTTTTAATGGCCATGGAGCAGCAAAGCCTGCTGCAATAAGGGTGCGCATCGTTTCGCGATCCCGCGCACTGGATCATGACGATATTTTTTCCAGCGCCATGACCAAGGCCAAAGAATGATTTTTCATGAAGACGCGTTTCCAACTCCGTCTGAGTCATCACATTTTCGGATTTATGGTAAAGGAATTCACCGGTGGCAGCAGCGTCTGCGCCGGTGGCGACAATCACCGCGCCGCAGGGAACCTCCGTGAACGTTTCATTTTTACGCAGTTTGATCTTAAATTTTCCCACATGGCCATTGATAGCGGCGACTTCGGTTTCAAGATGCAGGCGGATTCCGGAATGGTTTTTCACCTGACCCACCAGATTATTGAGAAAACCAGAGACATTATCCTGCTCAAGGGTGCCGTGGATGTCATGAAGGTGCCCGCCAAGCTGGAATGAGCGCTCAACCAGATGAACGGTAAACCCCTGTTCCGCCAGGGATAATGCCGCGGTCATGCCGGAAAGCCCCCCGCCGATCACAAGACCATCCTGATTGACAGCCAAGGTTTCGCCGACCAGAGGTTTTAACTGGCGGGTTCTGGCAATGGCCATGCGCACCAGTTCAATGGCTTTTTCCGTGGCGGCCTCGGGCTCGGCGGAATGCACCCAGGAGCATTGATCCCGGATATTGGCCAGCTCAAACAGATAAGGGTTGAGGCCCGCCTCCCGCAATGTTTCCCGGAACAGAGGTTCATGGGTTCGGGGCGTGCAGGAAGCGACCACGATGCGGTTGAGCCGGTAATCGTGAATCGCTTTTTTGACTTCCGAGAGATTCGCGTCCGCGCAGGCATACATGGTATGGGTTGCGAGAACCACATCCGGATCATTTGAAATGGCGTTTGTCACCCGTGCCACATCCACGGTGGATGCGATATTGGTTCCGCAATGGCAGACAAACACGCCGATTCGCGGCCCTTCATCGGTTACATCATGTTCCTCTGGATAGGTTCTTTTGGTCACCAGGGTGTTCCTGGATTCGGCAAGGAGCT
>PCSG01000021.1:2675-9437 GCA_002772195.1 Desulfobacterales bacterium CG23_combo_of_CG06-09_8_20_14_all_51_8
CAGGGATATCCTTGGGTTCCTGGAATGCGCCGGCAACAAACACGCCGGGCCGGGATGTTACCAGGGGAAAGAACCGGTCGGTGGCGCAAAATCCGTATTCATTGAGGTCAATGCCCAGGCGGGAAATGGTCCCGGAAACCTCTGGCTTGGGGTCGATTCCCACCGCCAGCACCACCAGATCAAATGTTTCCTCACAAACCGCGCCCGCCGCATTCAGATACCGAACCATCAGGTCTTTGGAGCCGGGTATTTCAACGACCTGCGACGGCATGCTTTTGATGTAGTCGATGCCGTCCTGACTTTTGGCCCGCTCAAAATATTGGTCAAAATCCTTTCCAAATGCCCGGATATCCATATAAAAAATTTTGATCTCCAAACCGGGCACATGCTCTCTGGCAATCACGGCTTCTTTGGTGACGGCCATGCAGCAGACGGAAGAACAATATTCATTGCCGCACCGGTCGTCCCGGGACCCCACGCACTGGATAAACGCAATGCGTTTGGCTTCCCGGCCGTCAAAAGGCCGCTGAACATGGCCGTGAAAGGGTCCGGCGGCAGACAGTATCCGCTCAAACTGAACGGTGGTGATGACATTGGGGTAACGGCCAAAACCATATTCCCCTTTGGCCTGGGCCTGAAATTCCTGAAAACCGGGGGCGAGAATAACCGACCCCACATCCAGGTCGATGAGTTTCTCCTGCATGTCATGGAGAACGGCCTTTTTTTCACAGGCATCCACACATTCGCCGCATTCCGAACAAAGGGCGCAGTTAAGACATCGCTCGCATTCGGCGATGGCGTCGGCTTCGGTAAAGGCGGTTTCGATTTCCGCAAAACCCGCAATCCGCTCGGATACCGGCAGTTCCGCAGCCTGCGCCCGGGGTTTTTTAAGTATTCCTTTACCGGACGGCAGCAGTTCTTCGGGTACCGGGTGGATGGTGTCTTCAAACCGGGGGGCTTTCGTATCAATGCCGCGGACATACCGGTCGATGGATTCCGCAGCCCGTTTTCCAGCAGCCACCGCTTCAATCACGGTGGCCGGCCCGGTCACGATATCGCCGCCTGCAAAAATCCCCGGCGTTTGGGTAACCCCATATTTGTCTGCAACGACATTTCCCCAAGGATTCACCGCCAGCGCCTTCGCCGCTTTAGAAAATTGCAAGTCCGGCTGACTGCCGATGGCGACAATCACCGCATCAGCAAATATTTCAAATTCAGACCCGTCAATGGGGCTCGGGCTGCGGCGGCCGGATGCATCGGGCTCTCCCAGTTTCATGCGGATGCATTTTACTTTTTCCAGTTTGCCGTCGGGGCCTGCGATAAACTCAACGGGATTGGTTAAAAATTCAAACTGAATGCCTTCTTCCATTGCATGGTGGATTTCCTCATTGATGGCGGGCAGTTCTTTTCCGCTTCGGCGGTACACAATGGTGACCTTTTGGGCGCCCAGGCGAATGGCGGAACAGGCAGCGTCCATGGCCACATCCCCGCCGCCCACCACAATGACATGGCCCTGCAGGGCCGGTTTATCCGTAGAACTGGCCCGGTAAAGAAACTCAAGACCCGGAAACACGCCGGAAAGATCGCTGCCTTTAACCTTCAATTCTGTGCTTTTCTGGGTGCCGATGCCGATAAACACGGCCTGATAATCCGCCCGTAATTTTTCAAAGGAAATATCGACCCCGATGCGGCAATTGTATTTAAAAGTAACGCCTTTGCGCCGGATAAGTTCCACTTCATAATTTAAAATATCCACCGGCAGACGATAATCCGGGATGCCCCAGCGCAGCATGCCGCCGGCGGCCGGAGACGCTTCAAAGACCGTGACCGCATATCCGCGATCGGCAAGGTCCTGAGCCGCGGTGAGGCCTGAGGGACCGGCCCCGATCACCGCGATTTTGACCGCATCCGGTGCCGGGGACTTTTCTTCCGGCAGGGAGATTTCGCCGCTTGCCACCATTTCCATTTCCCGGTCCGAGGCGAACCGTTTCAACTGCCGGATGGCAACCGGCAAGTCCACATTGCCGCGGGTGCAGGCGGTTTCGCAGGGATGGGTGCAGACCCGGCCGCAAATGGCGGAAAGCGGGTTCCGTTCCCGGATTAAGTTGACGGCCTTCACGTAGGCTTTTTTCTTGATGAGCTGGATATATCCCTGCACGTTGATGCCCGCAGGGCAAGCGGTCTTGCAAGGGGCGTGGCCGAGTTTGAGGATTCCGGCAATATTCGGCACGGCCTGGGGGGAATATTTGGCGATGGCCTTGCGCTTGCCGAGGTCCCGGTTAAACCGGTCCGGAATCTCCACCGGGCAAACTTTATAACAGTCGCCGCAATCATTGCAGATTTTTTCATCCACATAGCGCGGCATTTGTTTCACGGTTGCGGTGAAATGACCGGGCTCCCCGTCTATTTTCAGCAATTCCGAGTAGGTTAAGATGGTAATGTTCAGATTTCGGGCGCATTCCACCAGTTTGGGCGACACGATGCAGGTGGCGCAATCACCCGTGGGAAAGGTTTTATCCAGATAGGACATCATGCCGCCGATGGCAGCGGACCGTTCAATGAGATACACCTTGAATCCGGAGTTGGCGAGATCGAGCGACGCCTGAACCCCGGCAATGCCGCCCCCCTGCACCAGCACCGCGCCGGTTTTTTTATTGCCGTTTGTTGCCATATTTTTATTTAGAATAGGTGTTAAGGGTTAAGGGTTAAGTTTTAAGGGTTAAGGGTTAAGGGTTAAGCAACTATATTAATTACTTAAAACTTAAAACTTAAAACTATTTTCATTCACAACCTTGATAACGGCTGATGGCGAAACCACCAGTTTGTTGAGACCGAGCTCCGCAAAGGAAAGGCCTAAGCATAGCCCGATCAACTGGGTAATATACAAGACCGGCATTTGATAATTTCTGCCGGTTTTTTTTTGAATATCGCTCTGCCGCAGGTCCAGATTGACCTGGCACAATGGGCAGGCCACGGCGATGCATTCCGCGCCCGCTGAGGCCGCCATGCCGATGATGGCGTCTGAAAAATCCACCACCATATCCGACCGGGTGGTGAGTGACAGGCTGTTTCCGCAGCACGAAACCTTGCAGGGCCAGTCAAGACTTTCGCCGCCGAGGGCTGTCACCAGCGTATCTACGGACTGGGGATTTTCCGGATCATCAAATTGCGTGACCTCATGGGGGCGGACCAGCAGACATCCATAATAGGCGGCAATTTTAAGCCCGTTTAAAGAGTGGCGAAGCCGGGTTTCCAGATTCTTCACACCGAAATCTTCGAGAAGGACTTCCACGATGTGCCGGACTTTCACGGATCCGTCATAATCCCGGTTTAGTGCCGCCGCCACTTTTTTGCGCATCTCCGGCTGGTGTTGGACCTCATAATTGGCCGTTTTCAACCGGTTGTAACAGGCAGCGCAGTTGACCGCGACATCCAGGCCCATATCCCTCGCCCATAAAAGATTGGCGGCGGGCAGAGAGGCGGCCAGAAGGCGGTCCGTCTGGTGGGCCGGGGTGGCGCCGCAGCAGGACCAGCCCGGAATTTCAACGAGATCAATGCCCAAAGCGCGGGTGACTGCAATACTTGAAGTGTGCTGGTCGCGGGCAGACGATTCGGATGAACATCCAGGATAATATGCATATCTCATCTTCACTTTCCCTTGTTTTGTCGGGCGATTTCAAAAATTCGCTTTACGGTTTTCAGGTTGGGGCTAAAGGACGGCAAAAATGCGATTTTTTTCTTCCCGATGAGAAGGGGGATTTTATCCGCATCCTGGGAATAGGATGACGTGCCGATTTTATAGAGCGCCATCAGGCCCAGATCGTATGTACGTCCGAAAATGTGGACGGTTTTTAAAAACGCGCTGTTAAACAGCGGGACATTGCCTTTGGGAATCGCCGCCTTTCTTTGAACTGCCAGAGCGCGCAGGGCGTCCATTACGGGAACCAGGTCAATGCCCATGGGACACCGGGCGTAACAGGTCTCGCAGGATACACAGGTAAAAATCAGATCATTTCTCAGGAGTTCGTCTCCGGCCCCGAGCTGCAAGCGCCGGATGATTTCGGAAGGGGGCGACTGGCTGTGAGCGGATACCGTACACCCGCTTGAACATTTTTTGCACTGATAGCAGGCGGAAAGATCAACACCTGACATTTGGACAACTGTGTCGCGCAAACTTTGGCCTGTCCGGCCTTTTTTGATTCTGATGGTCATAGGGTTCCTTTGACGAGCGCCGCCGCAACCGCTGCGGGCACCACCTTGCGGTATACGTTTTCCGGAGCGGACACTTGTCCATCCACCGTCAGCAACTCATCTATTTTTATGCCGAAAAGGCGTTCATTTTCTTCCAGGTAGGGCAAAATGAGTTCCCAGTCCGCATTCGTCATGGGCAGGAACACGCCGCCGTTCAATTGTCCGTCAACACATATTTTATTTGGATCACGAATATAAATCGCCCCGCCCGAGGCAAGGGAGAACACGTTGCTGCCGGGATAGGGTATCGCCAGCGGACTGATTTTCCCCGCATCATCAAACCGGATGCTGTTTAAAACCACAAATCCGCCGCCATTATGGGGATCGCCGGCCATAAAAGATTCCGCCAGAAAGTCAAGCGCTGTGCCGTTGATGATGACCCGGGGATGGCCTACGGAATTAATGAGCGGCCGTCCCGCCGCATTGCCCATGATGTAGACTTCGCCGCCCTTGGCCCCATACATGAAGGTCTGGCCCACATCGCCGTAGACCACCAGCTTGCCGCGCTTGATAATCTGGCCCAGTTGATCCTGAGCATTGCCGTGAACCCGGATGGTCAAGCCGTCGATGCCGGAGCCCAGATAATCCCCGGAGCTTCCGTAAACATCAATTATGACGCCGTCCGTGTCGGGGCCCAGGCCGCAGCCGATATAGCGCTGGCCGGAGCAGTCATAACTGATAAACCGCCGCCATCCTTTTATATAAGCATCCACCAGAAGGGCCGCGTCGCATTCATCGCCTTCCGGGGGAAAAACATTCGAATCGATGACAAGGGTGGTTTCACCCCCAAGGGGCGCTCTTAAGGTTTTTCGGGTGGCGAAATCAATCCGGCGATAGACGCCAGCTTCGGTTTTTTCGGCCTCGAATGTCGGGAGGTTTTTAAAAAGGTTATTCAGTTCTTCGCGCACAATATAAAGGAGATGGCTTCGCTTTTTTGAGGCGGTGGAATATTGCAAATCATTTAAAAACGTCAGACCCTCAATGGCTGTCTGTGTATTTTTCACATCTTTTGAATAGGTTACGATGGTTCGGCACACGGCATGAATCTCGTCAAAATCCCAGCCGGGAATGTTTTCCCGCACATAATCAAAAACTTTTTCTGCCATGCCGGTATCAAATGCGCGCTTTAAGTCTTTTTGCATCTCCGGATAGGCGCTGTTTGATATGGTTTTGGTAAAATCGCATACCTCAAATGTTTTCGGCAGATCTACCGGGCTCCCGAATTTGTCTGTGCAGGTCATTTTCAATTTGCCGGAGGCATCCGGTTCGAGGTTAAAAATAAACGCGCCGCCATCGGTGTGGCTGCCGCCCCGGGCGTTCCAGTAGCGATCGGCAATGGGGCAGATGCGTTTGTCGTCATGGGCAAGGCTTTTTAGGGTCGCGTCAATGGCCTGTTTTTCGGAACCGATGAGTCCCACCTGGACTTCCCCGTCCACAAAGGCAAACACCTGGGGCCGCAGCATGGCGGTGTCGGTGATGCCGAGAAGCTGAAATTTATTCTGTTCGGGAATATTTCGGGTAATAATAAAAAACCAGGGCCCATCCGGGGAGCCGTGGATATGCGTGGCCTGAATGGCCCGGTAAATCCCCTGTTTTTCTTTGGAAAGATGGTCAAAATCGAGTTCCGTGGTGGGCGCTAACGCCTCGATGATATACTCCAGAGGATAATGATAGGTCCGGTTCAAGAGGTCAAACATAAGGGCGGAAACTTCAGTGTCCGTGATAAACTGCGGATAAATATGGCGCTGGAGAAGGTGCTCGGTAACGGAATGGTAATTGGCGAAATCGCCGTTATGCACCAGCGCCATGTTGATTCCGGCAAAGGGATGCGCGCCGCCGGGATGCCACACCCGGCCTTTGGTGGGAAACCGCTGGTGGGCAATCCAGGTATGGGCGGCCAAGTCTTCGATTTTATAATATTTTACTATGGCTTCCGCATACCCTACGACTTTCAGGATCATGATATTCCGGCCGTGGGACAAGACAAAGGCTTTCTGATCTTTCAGGGATGCGTAATATTCCTGGTTCAGTTTGAAGCTGTTTTGATTGACGAATTCGTCTTCCGCTGCGCGGGGATCTATTTTTTCAAAGGCGTTTTCCTGAATAAAGGCGGCCAGCGCCTCCGGTTTGACGCGAACAAAATAGCGCCACACATCCGGGGGTTTGACTTCCAATCCGGCAACCGTGGTCCAGTCATCCACCGTATCGAGCTTGGCCGTTGATGCGACATCAAAGCAGGGGGCAAGGTATTTGTCTTCAAGTTCCGCACGAACGCCGGAATCCAAATACGCCACATGGATCATATAACAATTATCAAGAACGTCACGGCTGACGTCCAATTGCTCGGGAACAAACCCCACTGCCGCGATGCCGCCGCCCTTGCCATTGCCGCGGTTGTGCATCAAGCGGGACGGCTCGTATAGGTGCCGCCCCGGAACCGGCTCCGTGCAGCAGAACCCGACGACGCCGCAGCCGCCTTCTTCCGAGGCTTTGGTGGTGTCGGGATATGGA
>PCSG01000021.1:9468-13161 GCA_002772195.1 Desulfobacterales bacterium CG23_combo_of_CG06-09_8_20_14_all_51_8
AAAGTTGCTGTATTCTGTCCATTTACTATCAGCTCCACATTATTTGTGGTCAAAGATATGCGCTGTACCCAAAGGCCTCCCCAATTTCGCAAAAAAAAACGTCTCTCCCGCAAATACAGGATGAGACGCCTTTGTCTTCTTAATCAGTAAGTTGAAACACATCTTTGTGTTTATATAATTGATTACGGGATTACTTTATAAATATTTGGAAAATGCTTGTCAAGTGAATAGTCAAAAAAAACAGAATGTTAGCTATTATTAAGGATGGTTACAAAATTTAATTTTAACTGATATCGGCGGAATAAATATTGCCAGCGACCCTAATGCAATATGGTAGAATTATACTGTATATTCGGATTTATACTTTCCGGATTTAAAATAGAAATTGAACAGAGATTTTTTATCAAAAATGAATGGAAGCGGCTTTATCCTATAAAATTTTGGTGTTTCGCGGATGTTTTGCGTAGCTGCTTATTCTAATATTAAATCATAGATTCAATATGTTATAATAGCATATGGGAGGATTGCATTTAGAAAATGTATCAAAAGATACAGACGGGAGAATAAAGCATGGATGTAATAACGTATGAAAAATTCAGTATCACTAAGCTTTTGAGTTTTATCGTTTACATATTTTTAATGCATGGAGCACGGTAAGAGATCGCTGCAGCACTATCGATTGGCGGGGTTTACTCAAACATGTTAAGACTTCTTATAAAATTAAATTTTTTTACATAGCTAACAGTTTCTTGAACGCGAGGATTGATCGATCCGGTGGCCAGGATATATTTCTTCGGGCCGCCGTTGTACATGGCTGCCCTTATTTCGTCTACCTCTTCTTCTGATTTGGCATCAAACAGCCGCCGGTAATTTTGTTGAAATGATGAAGAATCGTCACGCATATTGCGGACAACTGCAGACTGAAGGTCATCGCAGACCAGGATCGACGCCTTTATGGCATTTGCCATTTCGGCGCGCCCCCTATCCACATCCCCTATCAGATCGGCCCCCGGATAGATATTCACGACATGGGCATAGGTTTCCGGCATGATCTGCGCGATGCCGAGCGCACCGGTCCTGGAATCGGAGAACCGGAACGCCCTTTCGCCGTTTGCCGCGAGCAAGATAAGGAACCGTTCGGCAACCCATCGGCCTTTGTCTTTGGTCGAAAGCATCCATCCCGGGTCCGAGTGCTCATTAATCAAAAGGCACTTGATGAAATTCTCACTCATCGTATCAGTGGCCAGTCGCCCAGAATAACCTCTTGACTTCACTTGCTTTTCCCTGAGATCCGTGAATGCCTGCGCAACCTGATTGTTCAAAAAAGCCTTTCCTGCGTCAATCATCGCTTCCGAATGGAGTGCCCGGGAATAAGGGACGTAGACGATATCCAGGTATCTGCTTCCGTTCCGGTGGCTGCCATGGGCCGAACCTCCTCTATTGGGAATAAGATACTTGTTGGCGAGAACCACGTATTGTTCCGCGTTGTCCTGCCCTTTGTTTTTAACGGATAGATCGGAATTAAAGGTGTTCCACCAGTTGACCACCACCTCGAAATTCCGAGAGGCTATATAAGGATGGAAGCGCGGCATTTTAGCCGGGCCTGTATTATCCTCTCGTGTGTTCCGCATCCGGTTTGCCCGGATGATCTCTTCGGTATCAAGCCAGTAACGCTTTTCAATGATGCAGCCGGTTTTTTTATCCAGAATGGCCAAAGCGATTTGTTGGCGATAGAGAACCCGACGACTGATAACGGGGGGTGTCCGATCGCTTTGCCGCGCCCCGTTTTTCCTCCTTGCGGTCACCCGATGCTCGTCATATCCTAATCCATTTGACTTTTCCAGAAGGCTCCTGGCTTCATTTATTTTTTCCATGATGTTGAAGGCCGGATCTGCCGACGAAATGTCTTCGCCGTGTGCATTAACCTGCGTCGCGATCATGCACAGGCAACATAAAATCGTCACCCGGAAAAGATTGACCATCCACAACCCCTTTCAACAGTTCTGGTGGAGTCCCACAGAATCGGCCCGGCACTCAACTGCCATGGTAAGCCGCTTGGGGAATATGATTCCGGTTATTCCGGATTGCGTTAAACTGCCCTGTCAATAGTGCGATTTGGATTTAAGATGTGTGAATTATATCGATCTGGTGGACGATTAGCAAGCGTAAACAGTTGGTTGATGTTGATTCTTATAATAGAGCCAGATCGCATCGTAATGTTAATCAGGCCGATTGCGAGTCCATCAGGATAAGTGCAATATTCGATAAAGATCTCGCCGATAAAATTCAGTCTCCTGTGTAACATGCAATAGCGATTCGAAGGTTTTTTTAAAAAAATCAACCGAAACCCTTTATCAAGATATTGTATCCCGTCAAAAACCAAGAATACTGATTAGGCTTATCGATAATGTGCACAGGGGATTCTTGCGGGAATACTGACGGGCCTTATCAAAAGTGTTCACAGATAGAAGATTTCGGAATACTGTCGGTTTGGGTTATGCGCCAACTTTGCGATCGATACAGAATGTGTAGATTTGAAATTTATTTTTGATTATTTAATGTTCTTTTGGTACTATCCTTCAAATTCCCGGTTTCTGGAACAAAAGAAGCCGACTCTTTAATAAATGACGTTCGGCTCCTGATTGGAAGTGTAAAAATGAAAAAATTATTATTTTTGATCCCTACAGCGGCTTTGTCTTTTTAGGGAAAGTGGAGTAAGAAGAAATTCAGAAAAATTTTATTAAACAGATTCTATTTAGTAAATAAGTCAGGAGAAGATAAATGATAAGTCGAAGAATGCTTTTAACTTTTTTAACATTCTTTCTTTTTTCGAATGTACTGGAATGCAGTGCAAAGGAGCTGATATTAAATGGAGACAATTATGTTTGGTCCGTAACATATGATTCCACAATTGAAAAAGATAATCGGCATGATAAAAGGCTAAATGAGTCATTTATAAAATATATTACAGAAATGGAAGGATTTGAAGAAACAACAGAAAAGCCGCTTTCTTCATATATTATCAGTGTGATTATGGGGCATGGATTGTTTACAAAGAAATCGTCTGATGATCGATTCGAGATATATAAGGGGGGGCCAGATAATATTTATCCTGTTTATATTGTTTTAAAGCACCAAAAACCAGGTATGTTTGGTCCTGCTTATGAAGATACTATCAGAAGTGATGCTATTTTGTTGTGGTTGGAACCAATAGAGGATCGCGGAAAACATCATTGTGTGCTTGTTGCCAGTGATGAGCATAAAGTTTACTGTAAGAAATTAAGAAAATGGTATTTCAGAAAATGTTCTGAGATGAGAAGAGGCTTTAACAAGGACTTTTAATGAAAGAATAAAAGGACAATATGCTGAAAGTAAAATTTATTTTGGCTTTTTTTATTTTATTATTACTCTCTAATAATAAAGTTTATGCTGAAATTTATCAATGGACTGATGAAAACGGTGTTATCCGTTTTTCAGACTCAGTCCCCCATGAAACTGAAACTCTTTCCAAAGTTGAGCAATTACCGATGGAAACAGTCGAATATGATCAAGAAGAATCAGATTCATCTGACACTGATAGATTTGATTTTTATGACAGTTTTTCCGGGCATACTCTTTATCGTATTTCTTATACTCGATCTTCAAGTTTTTATGTCATGGGGGGATGAAAAGGTGGTAGCTGAGTCTGGCAAT
>PCSG01000143.1:122-3505 GCA_002772195.1 Desulfobacterales bacterium CG23_combo_of_CG06-09_8_20_14_all_51_8
CATGCCCATGAAATTTTGATTTTCATGATTTAAGAATTAAAAAAAATATTCATAAAAGAATAACCATCGGAAAGAGACTAAATGACAGAGATACCGAATCAGACCAATCATACCTATGATGAGAATAATATCAATGTATTAAAAGGGCTGGATGCGGTCCGTAAACGGCCGTCCATGTATATCGGAAATGTGGATGTCTCCGGCCTGCACCACCTGGTTTATGAAATCGTGGACAACAGCATTGACGAGGCCATGGCCGGGTATTGCGACACGATTCATGTGGTCATTCACACGGACAAGAGCGTCAGCGTGGAAGATAACGGCCGGGGGATTCCCGTGGGCATGCATAAGACGGAAAATATGCCGGCCCTGGAAGTGGTGCTGACCAAACTCCATGCCGGAGGTAAATTTGATCATGATTCTTATAAAGTCTCCGGTGGTTTGCACGGAGTCGGCGTGTCCGTGGTGAACGCGTTATCACAGTTTCTGGAAGTGGAAGTGTATTTAAACGGAAATATTTATTACCAGACCTATGAACAGGGGGAAAAAACCTGTGCGTTGAAAATTATCGGAGAAACCAAGAAACGCGGCACCAAAGTCCGGTTTGTTCCAGACACGACCATTATGACAACGGATGAATTCTCCTATGAAATTTTATCCAACCGGCTCCGGGAACTGGCTTTTTTAAACAAAGGGGTAACCATCAGCATAGAAGATGAACGCTCGGATAAAAAAGACAGCTTTTTTTACAAAGGAGGGCTGTCTGCATTCGCCAAATACCTCAACCGCCATTATACACCCTTACATCCGCCTATTATCATCGAAGCGGAAAAAAGCGATATTCAGGTGGAAATTGCTATTCAGTATAACGACACATTTAATGAGAAATTACTTTCTTTTGCAAATAATATCAATACAATAGAAGGAGGAACCCATTTAAGCGGGTTTAAGGCCGGCTTGACCCGGTGTCTGAATACCTACGCCACCAGTTCTGATCTGCTGAAAAACGTGAAGACAAAAATCGGCGGGGAAGATGTGAGGGAAGGGCTGACGGCCATTGTCAGTATCCGCATTAAATCGCCGCAATTTGAGGGTCAGACCAAAACCAAACTGGGAAACAGTGATGTCAAGGGGATCGTGGAATCCCTGCTGAATGAAAAACTCGCTGTTTTTCTGGAAGAAAATCCAGCCGTTGGCAGAAAAATCATTTCCAAGTCCATCGACGCGGCAAGGGCCCGGGACGCGGCGAGGAGAGCCCGGGACCTGACCCGCAACAAAGGCTCTCTGCTCGATTCCACTCTGCCGGGAAAATTGGCTGACTGTCAGGTGTCGGACCCGAAGGAACGGGAACTGTTTCTGGTGGAGGGAGATTCCGCCGGCGGGTCCGCCAAATCCGGCCGGGACCGCCGCACCCAGGCGATTTTGCCCTTGAAGGGGAAAATATTGAATGTGGAAAAAGCCCGGTTCAATAAACTGCTGCAGAGCGAAGAAATCAAAAACATGATCACCATTCTGGGCACCGGCATCGGCCGGGAGGAATATGATATTGAAAAAATTAAATATCATAAAGTCATCATCATGACGGACGCGGACGTGGATGGTTCCCATATTCGGACCCTGCTCCTGACCTTTTTCTACCGGCAGTTGCCGGAAATCATCGACCGGGGATACCTGTACATCGCCCAGCCGCCGCTGTTTAAAGTGGGAAAAGGCAAGAGCGAAAAATATTTAAAGGATGAAAAAGAGTACACGGATTATATACTGAAACGAACCTGTGATTTGAAATTCATCAAAACCGATGCGGAGGAAAAGGAGCTGTCCGGCCACAGCCTGTATCTGTTTATCACTTATCTGGCGGATTATTTTTCAACGTTAAGTAAATTGGGCAAACAGGGAATGTATTCCGATCTGGTGGAACTGTTAATCAATAACGGCGTCACCAGTAAAATATTTCTTCAGGATGAGCAGAAAATGAAGTCCCTTCAGGCCGTGCTAAATCAAACCGGCTATAAAGCCGAAGACGCGGAATGGAACGCCGATCGGGATGTCTATGAAATGATGGTGGTGTCAACGGAAGTGGATATTTTAAACGATCTTTTTCAGTCTGTGTCCGAAAAAAACACCACCCCCATTAAAATCGGCAGGGGGCTGGTTTATTCCGCTGATTACCAGAAAGTGCTGATATTGAGCAATAAAATCGCAAAATATGATCACCCGCCCTTTTATGTGGTTAATAAAACCGGGGAAAGCGAGCCGGTGAAAATTGAGAACAAAACGGAATTGATTCATCATCTGATTGAAGAAGGCAAAAAAGGCCTGTCTGTTCAGAGATATAAAGGTCTTGGGGAAATGAACCCGGACCAGCTATGGGAAACCACTATGAATCCGGAAACCCGGACCCTGCTTCAGGTGAAAGTGGAAAATGTAGTGGAGACGGATGATATTTTCGCCCTTCTGATGGGCGATGAAGTGGAACCCCGGCGAAATTTCATTCAGACCAATGCCCTGGAAGTTTCAACGTTGGATATTTAAAAAGACAACCGCCGGATACGCACCTCCCACTATTGCCGTCCGGCGCGGGGAAACACCCTTCACGCCGCCGCCTGAAACCCATTCCGTTGCTTCCGTTATCGACCAGTTCCATGCCCTGGACCGGGCGCTCATCGACACCTCTCTAATTTATATCAAACCGCAAAGGAATCATAAAGGAAAAAAAATGACCCAGGATATCTATAAAAAACTGGCCAATGTGATGGACACCCTTCCCAATGGATTTCCAGCCACAGAATCCGGAGTGGAAATAAAAATACTGAAAATGATTTTTTCCCCGGAGGATGCGGAGCTATTCTGCGACCTGCGCCTGAGTTTTGAGACCGCCGAACAGATCGCGGAACGCACGGGCCGGCCCCTGGAAGGCCTGGATGAGCGTTTAAAACGCATGTGGGAAAACGGCCAGTTGTTCGGCGTGGATTTCGGGACCGTCCGGGTTTATAGAATTATGCCCTGGGTCTTCGGCATCTATGAATTTCAGCTCAAGCGCATGAACCGGGAATTCGCCGAACTTTGTGAAGAATATGAAAAAACCTTCGGTCCCCAGTTTTTTGACACCCAGGTGCCGCTCATGAAAGTGGTGCCCGTGGAAAAGGAAATTTTCGCCGGAGAAGTCAGCCTTCCCTATGAACAGGTTTCCGCCATTATTGAAACCGGCCAGTCTTTTGGGGTGAACGACTGCATCTGCAAAAAAGAGCAGGCACTTCTGGGCCACCGGTGCGACCGGCCCATGGAAGTGTGTCTGGCTATTGCGCCGATGCCGAATTTTTTTGACCATCATCCTCTGGTGGCCCGGGCCATTTCCAAGCAGGAAGCCTATGATATTTTGAAAC
>PCSG01000373.1:0-3680 GCA_002772195.1 Desulfobacterales bacterium CG23_combo_of_CG06-09_8_20_14_all_51_8
TCTCCGCCAATTCCTTGGACAACCGGTTCACCGACCGGGACCCTGATGCAATGATCACCTGATCAAAGTCCATGGCCCCGGTCTCATCCTTGCGTTCATAGGTGATTCTGCCGTTTTCAATAGAGAGTACCTTGGTGTCCGTCAGGATGTCAATGCCGTAGCGCTCCAGGTTGTCAAACAGCACCCACCGGGTGGACCGGCCCACATCCTTGCCGGCCTTGGGCAGCATTTCAAAAACCGTCACATGAGATGTCCCATGAAACATCAAATCCCGCAGCCGGTCCACGCTTTCCGCCTCATAGGCAAACAGAAAATGCAGGACTTCCGGCGTCAAGGTCCCCTTGGCCGCGACAAACAGGGCGGTTTCAAGGCCCACGGACCCGCCGCCGATAACCGCCACATTCTTTCCCAGGGGTGGATCATCCTTGAGCACCGTCCAGGAGGACAACACTTTCGGATCGTCCAGTCCCTTGATGGGCGGGGCCATGGGCTCGGCTCCTTCGGCGACGATGGCATGGTCCGGGTTTAATTTTTTGATCAGATCCAGGGTGACTGGGGTATTCAAATGCAGGGGGATGGCGTACTTGTTGATCATGGCCCGGTAATAGCGGATAAACTCCAGAATTTCCTGCTTATGGGGCGGGGCCCCGGCCAGCCAGAGCTGACCCCCGATGTCGCTGTCTCGGTCATAAATTTCCACATGATGCCCGGCCCGGGTCGCCGTCACCGCCGCTTTCAGGCCTGCGGCCCCGGCCCCGACCACCATCACGGTTTTCGGATGATCGGTTTTGACGATGTTGCGCTCCGCCTCGTACCCGGCCCGGGGATTTCCCACGCAGAAGACCGGCTGTCCCTGAAACACCATGTCCGTGCATCCCTGGGAGCAGCCGGTGCAAGGGCGGATTTCATCCTTGCGGCCTTCAAACGCCTTGACCGGCCACTCCGGATCAGCAATCAACACGCGCCCCAGGTTGACCATATCCGCGTAACCGTTTTTGATGATATTTTCCGCCGTGTCCGGGTCGGAGATCCGGTTCGATGCCATGACCGGCACGGAAACGGCTTTTTTGATGTTCAACGCTAAAAACGCGAAGGCCGACCGGGGCAGTTCCATGGGAAGCTGGGGCACCTTGGTTTCATGCCATCCGCCGGTGACGTTGATGGCGTCCACTCCGGCGGCTTCATACACTTTGGCGATTTCCACGGTCTCCGCATCCGTATTGGAGCCGGGGACAAAATCATTGCCTGCCATGCGGATGGTGAGCGGAACATCAGCATCAATTCGTTTGCGGACCTTTTCAATCACCTCCCGGGGAAATCTCACCCGGTTTTCAAAGTTGCCGCCGTAATGATCCGTGCGTTGGTTTTTAAGGGGAGATAAAAACTGGGTGAGAAGATACCCGGCTGATGCAATGATCTCCACCCCGTCAAACCCGGCTTGAACGGCCCGGAACGCGGCGCTGGCAAAGGCCTCCTGAACGGTTTCGATGTCTTCCGCGGTCATTTCTTTTGGCGTGACCTTGGAATATTTGGAATAAATCGGGGACGGCGCAATGGGGGTTTTCATGTCGATGAGAATCGGATGGGAGTAAGCCCCGGCATGAAAAAGCTGAATCCATGGCCGGGCACCGCCCGCCTTGATGATGTCGTTCAGTTTTTTGAAATCGGCGATGGCGTCATCATTATCAATGGCCAGGGTCAACGCGCCGGACCCGATGTAATCCACCCCCACCGGCCCGATGGTCAGGAGGCCGACCCCGCCTTTTGCCCGCTCCGCATAAAAATTCACATACCGGTCATTGAGCTTGCGGTCATAGGAGTACAGAAGGCCCAGGGCCGGATAGGCAATGCGGTTTTTGATTTCAAGCTGGTTAATTTTTATCGGGCTGAACAGGTATTTGTACATTTACTATCTCCTTTTAAGCGACAAAATCAAAGTCATGGGCTGGGTCGGCGAGACTGTGAATCCGTGATGTTCATAGAAGGTCTTGGCCTCATCGGAAATGGTGTGTACAAGAAGGCCCCGAATGCCGAGAATCCCGCCGGCTTGAATTGTGCGCAAAACGGCATCTTGAAGCAACGCCGCGCCAAGCCCCTTGCCCTGCCACATTTTATCAATGGTCAAACGGCCAAGAACCACCACAGGAACAGGGTCCGGCATATTGCGCCGAACGGAACCCGGCGAGTCATTCAAGGCCAGTGCACCGGAGGCCAGACAATAATAGCCGACAACCTTTCGTCCCTCGGCCGCAACATAAGTGCGGGAAGCCCCGCTTACTTGATTGGGATATGCCCGGCGTTTCAACCATTCGTCCAGACCGGCAACGTCACACGTAAAATCTTCAAGTGCATGTTCAGGCGATAGAAGAACAGGGGCGGACAGGGTCATGATGCCCACGGCTTGCGGGCCTTCATCAGCCGATCAAAACCCTCGCCGTTTGGCGGTTGGTCGAGAACCTTGAGAAAGTGGTCATAGGTTTTCGGGTCAACGCGCACCAGGGTCTGATCAAGCAAAGCGTCCTCCGCCGCTCGTCGCGCCGCATCAATCATGAATTTGGAACGCGATTTTCCGTGAGCTTTCGCGGCCCGGTCAATCAACTCCCGCGTGTCGATGCGCACGCGCAAATTAACGGCGCGGGTTTGAGTATTTGTAGTTGTATGTGTCGCCATGCCTTCCTCCTTTTTTATTTTTGTGGTACCCTATATCATATCAGAGAAAGGTACACAATGTGTATCTTCATTTTCCGCATTTCCACTTTTATAAAAATGGGGTATTGTGTTTTCCAACCCCAATAATTTTACCGGATAATAAACCATGAATGAAACGTATGATGTCATTGTCATCGGCTCCGGCTTCGGCGGGCCTGTGGCCGCGAAAAAATGCGCCGACGCGGGATTGCGGACGCTGATGATCGAACGCTCAGCCACAGTCGGCGAAAAGGTCATCTCCGGTCTGACGATTCCGATTTACGGATTTTTGTTCGGCCCGGACTTTATAAGGGACGGGAACCCGCCGTTTGAACGTCCGGCGGACGGCATCATCAATTATATCATCACCGACATCGACAACGGGGTCATTGAAATCGACGACACCCTGCGGGTGCCCCGGCCGTTTTCGCCGGTCATTTCATTTGGCTACAACGCCTATTGCAAACCCTTCTGCGAATGGGAGGCGAAAAAAGCCCTTGAGTCCGGGGCTGAGCTTCGCACATCCACCACTGTTGTGGATGTCATCCGGGAAAACGGCAGGGTCGCGGGGGTGGTCCTGGAAACCGGGGAAAAGTTATTTTCCCGCATCGTCATTGACGCGGAAGGGTCTCAAGGGTTGGTCGCCATCAAAGCCGGCATCCGGAAGAAATATCCGCCCGAGGCGATTTCTCTGGCCGACACCTATGATTATGAAATGGATAAATCCGATGGAGAAAAAAGACCCGCGCCTGCTTAAAAAATATATTCATTACGGGTGGGGAATGGGTCAGCTCACCCATTCCCTCTCCCCCATCCTGAAACTGACCTTTCGTTTTATTCAAAAAGACCCCAAGGTCATTACGAAATGGATCAAAATGTATTTCCGGTATTACCAGAACTGGATTCATAATGGTTATGATTTCGCGGGACGGGAGGACCGCGTCGTTGATGAAGCACGGAGGCCCCGCATCGGCGAGGCGGTTTTTCGCTTT
>PCSG01000373.1:3710-4727 GCA_002772195.1 Desulfobacterales bacterium CG23_combo_of_CG06-09_8_20_14_all_51_8
TGTATAAACTACTCCGGAAACCCCTGGCCCCCTTGGGAAATTGGCTGAGTGATAAAATCATCCGTTTTGTAAAGTACGCGGACCCGAAATTATTCGAGGTGAAATCGGGAAAAAAATAGAGCCGGCCCATGCGAATGCCCGAATTTCAGCAGAGAGGATTAAAATGGATCAGACCAAGCGAACCCATAAGGATTTTCCCGGAGTGGAATGGACTTCCGGCACCGGCGCGTTTATCACCGTTGATGCTGAAAAATGCACGGGATGCGCCAATTGCGTGAACGTCTGCCTGGGGGGCTGCTGGGCCCTTGAGGCCAAAAAAGCCCGGATCAAAACCTTAGGAACCTGCATGGAATGCGCCTCCTGCTGGTATGTGTGCGATTCCGGGGCCATCTCCTTCAACTGGCCGGCCGGCGGCACGGGCTACCGGTCGGACTGGGGATAGAAGCACTTTTAGTAATTCCACCCAAAAACTCCGAAAGCCAAAGCGTTCATTCCCACCGCAAGCCCGTATATAAAAAGGATGTAAGCCGTTTTCCGGGAGTTTGTCTTCAAAAGGTTGATGTATCCTCTCTTTGCATCAATCCGAAAATATATAACGGAATTGATGTCTTATACCTACATGACGCTGAATTTTTAATCAATTGTTTTTCCAGGGGGTTTTCCCCGATGATAAAGCTGACGCGACGATGACCATCAAATTCCCGGGGCCAGGATCATGGCCCGGGTTGCGACTTTTTTTTTCGGCATTATTTTAACTGGTAAGCAACCCTATTAATAATAAGGATGGTTCCCATGAATATATGGCTGAAACTTTTCATATCAGGAATAATGATCATGAGCTTTTTTGGATGTAACAATAAAGAAGTCTCCGCTGATGCGGACGGTAAAGAGCCCCTATCTGCGGTACAAACGGAAACCGCGACATTTGCAGGCGGCTGTTTCTGGTGCATGGAGGCCCCGTTTGAAAAAATAGACGGGGTGCTCAACGTTGTCTCCGGATATACTGGCGGGAAAATG